>NZ_JBQKLN010000020.1:0-67866 GCF_052116205.1 Prevotella sp. Sow4_E9_plate
TTACGTTCGGGCTACGCCCTCTCTACAGGGCACACAACTCTATCTGCTTGCAAAGGTAATCATTTTCCATCAGTTTTCCACCTTTCTGTGTCTACTTTTTGAGGGGCAGCATAGTTACTACAATGCATATCATCCGTAAAACGAGGCTCTTTGTATATATCGAAGTCCCCATGCTTTACTGGATGAAATTCATACGCAGCCCCGAAGCAATCGCCAGCGATTGCTCCAATGATACCAGTTGTTGGTACTTTTTTACAAGTTAAATGTCCCATGAATATTTTCTACTAGATGGAAATATCTGATTATTAATGTTACAATAAATGCATAGAAGCCAGCCAATGCATCGTCAAGCATACAGCCCCATCCACCATGAATATTCCGGTCTATCCATCTGCAACCAAGCGGTTTAGTTATATCTATCACTCGAAACAACACAAAACCTATTGTAGCAAGGGATATTGAGACATAAGCTGAACCATCTACACAAACAGCAGCTAAAGCTGCAACCCACGTTCCAAAGAACTCATCAATTACGACAGCCCTTGGGTCTTCACCCCAATATTTCTCCATCACATTATCAGTCCAGACTCCAATCAACAAAGAACTAACAACCAATAAAATTGTAGCCACCATCAACCCTATCGGAGAAAGGACATAATAAAGACCTATCCAAATGAGCAAAGCCAGGAAAGCACCTGCTGTACCAGGTGCTTTAGGTACAAAACCTGTGCCTAATCCTGTGGAAATAATTACATGAAGCCAAGGAGCTTCACCTAACTGTTTATTATTGTTATTACTCATATTATTTTCCAAACAATGCCTTCAGAACCATCTTACCAATTTTTCTTTCCAATCCTGCCTTTGAGGTTGGAATACCTGTCTCACGAGCAAACTTTTGTTTTGCTTGCGTGATTCCTAAAGCCCGATTTAAGGAGAATGACACTCCTGGTATTTTAAACTTAGACATATCTTTATATATTTTAGGAATTGACAAAAAAGAGTTGCGCCTTCTATCTTAAAGAATAACGCAACTCCTTCTATTTTATTTTAGATTTTCTTTAGCAAACTCCAGATTTCACGAATCCAAAGCACAAGCGAAGAACCAACGATGATGATTACCCAATCCTCAAACTTCAAACCAGTTACATTGAAGAAATTCTGCAAACCAGGAATCTCTACCATAGCAATCTGACCAGCTAAAATGATAGTTGCAATAATCAACAAGCCCTTGCATCCCTTGAAATGAAGCGCACTCTTACCTGTCTCAAATGCTCTTGCACAGAAGAGATAGAAGAAGTGAGTCATCACGAAGATGGTGAAGAATAAGGTCAACTCGTAAGGAGTAAGACCATCAGATGCACCTAACTGAACGTTGAGTAAATCTGTTAACTGCGTAACATTCGAATGCTCAAAGACATAAAGTAATACAAGCAGCAACACAAAGAAGAATCCACCTACACCCAAGATGTTCTGATACATCGCCTTATTTAAGATAAAGGCATTTCTATCTCTAGGTTTATCATTCATCACACTCTCTGATGGAGGCAAAGATGCCAATGCCATTGCAGCAAAAGTATCCATAATCAAGTTTACCCAAAGCATCTGAGTTACGGTAAGTGGACTTTCCTCACCCATAAATGCGCCAAAAAGAACGATAAAGCAAGCAGCCACATTCACAGTCAACTGGAAGAGCAAGAAACGTTGGATATTCTGATAGAGTGAACGTCCCCACATCACCGCCTTACCAATACTACTAAATGAGTTATCAATAATGGTAATATCAGATGCCTCCTTTGCTACAGAAGTACCATCACCCATAGACAAACCAACATGAGCAGCCTTCAAAGCAGGGGCATCGTTGGTTCCGTCACCAGTAACAGCAACGACTTGGTTCTTTCTTTGCAAAGCCTCAACCAATCGTTTCTTATCCATAGGACGAGCACGAGAGATTATCTTCAAATCCAAGACTCTCTTATCCAACTCTCCATCAGAAAGAGCAGCAAACTCTGGACCAGTAATAATATTCTTATCACCATCCTTTGCTGTCCACAGACCAATTTGGCGACCGATTTCCTTAGCTGTACCAGGAGTATCACCAGTAACAATCTTCACATTAATACCGGCATTCATACATTCTGCAACGGCTGCAGGAACATCCAGACGAACAGGGTCGCTGATAGCCACAACACCCATAAAGGTTAAATTATCAGCCACAACCTTACCATCCTTGAATACGTCAGCCTTACTATCAATTGTTTGATAAGCGAAGCCGAGGGTACGCATAGCTTGGTTCTGATATTCAACCAACTGATTCTCAATATCAGTTTTAGAAACATTGTTCTCGATATTCTTGCACAAACCACTTACAATTTCAGGAGCACCCTTGACATAGAGAATTGTCTTGCCTTCAAACAAGGAAGACTTAACAATTGTTGCCATATACTTACGCTCCGTAGAGAAAGGCAACTCCTCCAAAACCTCAGCAGACTCACGTAGATTCAGATAATCAACGCCAGCCTTCTTGAGCCAAAGAAGCAAAGCGCCCTCCGTAGGATTACCCAATACTTTTACAGCCTCAACATCTGAATAATCCAAAGAAGCAGTTGAATTGACAGCGATACCTTCCTCTATCAACAAACTTTCCTTATCATTACCCAACGTCTGAGCAGAAAGACCATAGAAATTGGTATCATGCACTTGCATCTGATTTTGTGTTAAAGTACCAGTCTTATCGGTACAGATAACAGTCGTAGCACCCATCGTCTCACAAGCATGCATTTTACGAACTAAATTGTTGGTCTTCATCATTCTAGTCATACTATAAGCCAAGCTTAAAGTAACAGCCATTGGCAAACCTTCTGGTACCGCAACAACCACAAGTGTTACTGCAATCATCAAGGTATCCAACGTATATGTAATCAACTTAGCTATTTGCTCACTCGGCATCAAAGTATCATGGAAATAAACTACCATACCCATCACTATCACAAAATAGCCAATGATTGATGGAACAACAACCTTCCAACTCCAGTCGTCAAACTTTTTAATAACCATCCAGAAGAAGATGCCTGTAGGAACCGCCAATGTCAAAACAATAGGACTCCAACTGAAGAACACCATCAGTTTGAGAACGATAATAAGCGCAGCGAAAATATAACTCAACTTGGTTATCAAGTCTGCCAATCCATCCAACTGTTCATTTAATGGTGTGCGAACACTATCATCTATCTGTGCTGCCTCAAAGACTTTACCATTTTCCGTTTTGTCGCCAACTGCCAAAACTTTGAAAATACCATGGCCTTCCATCACCTTTGTACCACGCATCACATGGTTAGAAGGGAATGTTGCATCCTTATCAAACTCTTGTTCATGAATTGTCTTATGGCAAATAGGCTCACCTGTCAAAGAAGACTCATCAACATTCAAGGTAACCGCCTCTAAAAGTTCACCATCAGCAGGAATCTCCTCACCTGTATTCAACACGACAATATCACCAACAACGACATCTTTCTTCTTGATAGAAGTTGTGTTTCCATTTCGGATTACCTCTACCATTTCGTCGTCATTAACTTGGTTGAGAACCGAGAACTGCTTATCAGCCTTTAACTCAAAGACAAAGGCGATACCAGTGGCAAGCAAGATAGCCACAAAAATACCAACTGGCTCAAAGAATGTCTCTGCACCTTCATGCAATCCCCAAAACTCATAGCAAGAAATGCCGATAGACAACACTCCGGCTATCAGCAAAATGATAATCAGAGGGTCGCCAAACTTCTCTAGGAATTGTTTCCATAAAGGTTCTTTCTCTGGTGGTGTCAAGACATTGGCACCATGTTTACTACGGCTTTCGAGCACTTGGGCATCGGTCAAGCCTGTGTAATGATGTTTTTGTTCCATACTATAATTGTATTTAATTGATTTTTTGCTTATGTGTAATACGCAACACATTCTTCGTATTGTCTATTTCTATCTTTCCCAATTTACTCAGAACACTTTGTCCTAGAAGCAAAGGGGCAGCCTGATTGCGAACAACAGATGCCTTGATGTTATTCAGATGTAAAGAACCGAGTTTTACATCTTTCAAATTGATAACCGTACCTTCAGTTATGTTTCCATCAGCAGTCTGATAGTTCTGTTTCCCGATAATGTCTGAAGAAGACAAAAAGTCGTTCTTTGCCATAAACGTGGCCTCAACAGAAGAAATAGAAACATCAGTAGCACCTGTATCAAAGATGAAATGCAAAGGCAAGCCGTTGATAGCACACTTCACCTTGCAAACACCACCCTCTTTTGTAAATGGAATCTCTTCTACTTTCAATTCGTATGCAGAATCATCCCCATCTGCATCAGCGGCTATCTCCTGCAGATGCTTTTCTTCAAACTCTTTCAGTAAGACCTTAAATTCTTCTGTATTGCGTATATTATTCAAATCACGGTCACGCTTGATGTGAGCAAAGCGTCTATAACCATCCTCCAAAGACTGGCGAAGATACGAAAGAGCTTTTTCTTTCTCTCCCATTACAGAGTAAAGACATGCAGCATCATAACAATTACCCTTTTTATCTTTATCAAGCATTGTATTCAAAATCTCTATAGCCTTATCTTTCTGTCCCAAGTAATAATAAGCATAAAAAGAGCATTCAGCTTCTTCTGGTATAGAATCCAAACGAACGACTTGCTTGAAATCAGACTCAGCCTTAGCATTTTCACCTTTCAAACGATATAGAACACCCCTATTCAAATACGCATAAGCCACATTTGGCTGCAAGGTAATTGCCATGGTATAGTCTTCAATAGCTTCTTCAACATTACCAGAATGGTCTTCAAACCAACCTCTTCTATAATAGCCTTCTGCCATATCAGGATTATTGGCGATATATTCCCCCATTACCCTTATGGCTTCCTTTGAACGCCCTGCATTATCAAGAATATTTGCCTTTTGATACAAATAATCTGATTTTACTGAATCCAAAGCAATCGCTTGGTCGCAATATTCCAAAGCCTTGTCATAATCACCCAAATCATCATAACAACTTGATATGCGACTTGCTGTTATGATATTAGATTCTTTCTCCAAAGATTCCTTGTAGTATGCAATAGCCTTGTTATACTTAGCAGCTCTTTCATACACTACACCCAAATCATAGGCCCAACTTTGCTCATTTGGCTCTTTTATTTTTTGAGCCTTTAGTTTTGCCACTGTTTGTTCAAATGCAGAATCAGCTAACTCTTGCAATTCATAAAAGGCTTTTCTATCTTTATCTATACCCAATGCCGTTATCACATCATCAATTGCCTCGTTATATTTCTTCAATCCGATATAGCTCTCAGCACGGAAAGAATACGCAGAAGAGTAGTTCTGGTCCAACTTTACAACGTAATCAAATTGCTTGATGGCATCCCCATATCGTTTCTGGGCATTTGCATTTCTGCCGATACCCATATAGCCCATCACGTCACCAGCTTTCAAAGAAATCATCTTTTGATAATCCTTATCTGCCAAATCATATTTTTCTTGCTCATAATACACTTGTGCCCTTTGATTATAAAGACGGTCATCATCTGGCATAACATTTATCGCCTGGCTATAATCTTTCAAAGCTTGTATCGTATCTTCCAAGTTTAAATACACTTTAGCTCTTGTACCATAGGCAAAAGCCTTATACTCCTTATCTTTGGATGGTATCTTCTTCACTGCAATATTGGCTGCCGTCAAAGCCCGTCCAAACTCTTCGTTATAATTTCTCACCAAAGCTATCCATGCAAAAGCATAGCCGTTATCCGGATGCTCATTGATTTCTTTGTTCAGATAATCAAGAGCCTCCTCCGCATTATTGTTATTGATAGCTTCTACGCCCCGACTATAATTATAGCTATCAGGGCGTTTGATGTTATCAGCCAACATGACTGAAGAACACAAGACTAATATTGATAAAATAAATTGTCTCATAATATTTTATTATATATTTTTACTAGAAAGATTTCTAATCAACATCAAGTATAAATGTTTATGAATTCATTCCACCACCCATTTTGAATAACCATTTTGGGCTTATAAATCCAAGAACCTTTACCTCTATCATACACAAATGAACCTATATCTAAAGCATTACCTTTGCTTTTGCTGAGATTGTTGAGAGTAAACTCTCCCCAAACTTCCTTTAAACCATCGTCACATATACAAACCTCAACAGAATCAATATGTTTGAAAGCTATTTCTTTATCATAATTGCAAGAAACCAACTTTATAGCTGAAACTTTATCAGCATCAATCCTATCAAAATCTATACATATCGCTTCACAGTTATAATCTGTATGCTCTTCCATATAGAGAGCATGTTCCTCTGCAAGAAAAACGGTTTCTTCCAAATTAGAAGGGAATTTTCCTTCTATTTTACATTTCGAATTATAGTAAACAAAATCAGAATCTGATGCAATTTTACCAGTCTCACTAAGTATAAATGCAGCTAGATCCAAATTGTCATCCCCCATCCACTTCAACGCAACAACGATTCTTCCAGTATAAGAATCTCGATTTCGAACAGAGGGATTCCAACGTCTATCATTAAAAGTCTTCGAAGTGTTAGTGTTGACAACACCATCCATCTCTTTTTCCTCTATGTTTTTTTTCTTTTTATTACTTAAGAAATAACAGAACAAAACTACCGCTACAAGTATTGATAAAAATTCAACCATAATATTTAAATTTACGTTACTTTTACATTAAAATTCAGTACCATATAGCTACCCCACCATGATGCGAACAGGTACCCCTTCTATTTTGGCTAAAGCTATATGTACCATCTCTACAAAGAGCTGTAGCCCCAGCAGGTTTAGAATTGTATATTGTCGGTGACTGAACACGATTACCATACTTATTCGTATAATATCGAACTCTATTTGAACGTACCCTACTATTAGTGGGATTATAGGATGTGATTTTACGTCTAGAGATATTTGGTTTAAATTTGTGAGATACAGGATTCTTTGATAAATATTTAGTTGAAACATAACCTACATACCCATTATACTCCACAAAGACCCAAGAGCAATTACAATCTTCATCTATAGTTACTGCTGTCCCTTTAGGTATAACCGTCAGAACATACGAATGCGCATTTGCCTCATACCGCAAATTAAGATTATTAGTAACATACTTTGTAAACCCAAAGCTATTCGTACAAAAAGACAACAGCAATGCTATAACATAATACAAAAAACTCTTATTCATAACTATAAAGATTGTAGATAATATTTACCTTGTAAAAAATCATTAACTTTCACCGTTTGAACTTCTGGTACAAAGACATAACGATGACATTTATGCTCTTCAAGACTCACAATTTTGATTGCCACACTAAAGTCTGGTTTCACCGCTATATCAGAATAGTTGTCCAGGAAACCATATATAGGTTTTACTCCCATAGATTCTTCAAATAGTCCTCTTTCTGAATCATTGAACTCCCAACCTTGTAATTTCAAGTTTTCCTGTACAGGAGTTACACCATTAATGTCACCTTGCTTACCATTTCCTGTAAGAGAGCAAGAAGACAATAATGACAAAATGAATATAGAGTACAAAAACTTTTTCTTCATGTTATAAGAATTCTCGATAAATCACTAAAACCAATATTAACACTGCCATGATGTGACTCACCAAACACCAAGCCTTAAGATTATTTATATCCATCAACTAAAAGAGGGAATACAAACCACAACTCAATTGGCACCAAGATACCAACTGACTCAAAGTATGTCTCGGCACGTTCATGCAATCCCCAAAACTCATAGCAAAAAATACCGATTGACAACACTCCTGCTACAGCAGAATGATAATGATAGGGGCGCCAAACTTCTCTAAGAAATGTTTCCTTTCTCTGGCAGTGTCAAGTTATTAGCACCATGTTTATTACAGCATTCTAACAATTGAGCATCAGTTAAGCCTGTGTAATGATGTCTTTGTTCCATATTTTCAAAACAAATTTAAACATTAAAAATAATTTGGACAGAGGGCTCAGTATTACCCTTCTGTCCAAATATATCATTTTAATGTCTGTATCCGTTACGATACATTTCATTCACACGCTTCTGAACAGCCTTATAATCAGAACCCAACTTTGACTTTCTTTCAGTTCCATTGCCATAAACACCATCCCAAACTTGCATAGCTTTTTCTTCTATACTTTTTCCTGATGATTCACTTTTGGTAGTTGGTACTGCAGATGTATTATCTGATTCTGCGTTTGTTCCAGTTTCAGAACTTACCTCACTTGATGTTAATTGTGATTGCTCACTTATAGGACTTGCAGATTTCTCTTCATTTGAGGTTGTATCAGCTTTTTCTGTAGAATCAGAAACTATCGTGTTAGTAAGCTCATCTACCTTTGGTTCATTTGTTCCACAACTTCTGTAAGCAACAAAAGCAACAACAATCAAAACTATAACAGCAATAATAGCAACCATCTTGTTCTTGCTACCATTTCCATTATTGCCACCATCTGTTTCTTGCGTTTGCACATCTATAGTTTTATTTTGAGGAGCATCCAATACAGGAACTTGCTCCTTTTCTATATCGAAGTGTCGCTCAACATGTTTCTCCATATTAAAGGAACGTGTCGATTTTCTTTGCTTTTTATTATCAGCCATAACTACAACTTTTTAATTCATTAACTAGCATAGATGTCTATGAGAGTTTCCAAGCCACCAACATGACCAACACCAACAGCTTCAAACTCCCAATCACCATCCTCATTTACAACAAGTTTGGCAACAGACAATGCTGTTTCTTCTGTGAAAGCCTCATTTAGCTCGTATCTGCAAAGCTCTTCATCGTTCACTGCATTAACTACACTGATAAAAGCTTCTTTAACATCGCCAAAAGTCATTCCTTCATCATGTATTGACACAACAAAGACAATTTCACAAACATTTGGATCAACTTTGTCCAAATCCACATCAATCTGTTCCCCCGAACCGCCATTACGATCATCAAGAGAACCTAGAACTGCTCCATCACTTGACATTGGACGTGTTTCAGCCATCCACTTACGCTTGTTACCAAACACCGCACGGTCAAATGGTTGCTCTCGATTCTCTGAATTATAGAACACGAAGCCGGCATCATCAAGTATCACGCCCTCATCGCCACAAAGAAAAGTTGAAGCATCAAGGTCGGCATCGGAATTCCAATCCAATACCACCTTGATTTTACTCAACCCTTCCGATTTGGCTATTTTAAAACGTTCTCCTTTTGACAAATTAAATCTTCCCATAGTCGTAATCGTTTGAAAATTTATTATGCATAAATATCAATGAGAGTCTGCATGCCACCATCGTGGCCTTCACCTACGGCTTCAAATTCCCATTCACCCTCATCATTACAAACTAGCTTAGCTGCTTCAACTGCAGTCTCTGTGGAGAAATTTTCCTTAAGATTATACTTACAAAGCTCCTCACCAGTCTCCTCATTAGAAATGGTAATAGAAGGTTCACGAACTGCCCCAAAGGTCACTCCATCTTTGTCCCCATGATAGATTGTAACACAAAAGATGATTTCTTGAACTTTTGGACTCACCTTAGAAAGATCCACGTGCATAGTCTCACCAGCCTCATCACCTTCCTCATCATCGCCAAGGTCATCTGAAGAGCCAAGGACAGAACCATCTGCAGAAACAGGAACTGTAGCAGTACGCCAATGAACTTTATTGCCATGAACAGCCTTGTTAAAAGGCTCTACCTCACCAGTCTCAGGGTTAGCACGACGATTAGAGTTGTAGAAAACGAAGTCGGCATCATCCATTATCATGCCATCGGCACCAACAAGGAAAGCAGACGCATCCAAGTCTGCGCCAGACTTCCAGTTAAGGTCAATCTGTACCTTCTCTAATCCCTCACTCTTGTCAAGCACAAAGCGCTCACCTTTCTCAATTTGAAATCTAGCCATAATCTTACGATTTTAATTGTTAATTATATTGTTTGATATTGTTCTATTAATTGCTCTATCTCCAACGTGGACAAGCCATACTGACGATAAAGAGCCATACCATTTTCCAACTCTCGGATAGCATTCTGCTTACTTGTCATATTACGACTACGACGAACGGAATCGATTCCACTAACATACGATGCAATATTGCGCTTTGCTCTTATCAATTTAGAACAAACCTGCGCCATCTCAGAATTACCTTCCTCTGATGCAAATTTACGCTTTGCTTCTGCAAATAATCCCTTTTGTAGTAGCTTCTCTGCTTCCGACATTTTCTTTTTAACAGGTTCAACCTCTTTTCTCTTTGCGACATCTTTTTCCAAGCAATATTCCTTTCTTATGTCTGCCAAAGCTGTATCAAACTCATGGATGTCATCACGATGCAACCGTGCTTCCAATTTATCTAATGCTATTCTAGCATCATCCTTTCTACCTGTTCGAGCTAAAGCTTTTATGTCAGCTGTCTCTCTATGAAATTCTCGCCGTATTTTTTTCATATCAACGACTGGAACTTTCTTTGGAGAATCAGAAACAGACTGGGGAACAGAAGTTATCTTTTCTTTCCTTTCAGAAGTCTTTTTCTCATTCCTTTTCAGGCCACCCATCGTTTCTGCCAACCGACTCAGTTCCTCATCCCATTCTATAAAGCCTTTTTGAGCGATCCATCCTTTCAGTTGATCATAAACTGCATAAGCACCCTTCATGTCATTTACACGAAGTTTTGCGTTTATATCAGCCTTCATAACACGAACCTTTCTTTTGTCAGCCGAAGTTGGAACTGGCACATCTTCCACAGGTAATTCTGAATCTACAGTAGTTGCTTTTGAATCTACAGGTATATCCTTAGCCTTAGGAGTCGAAGCAAACAAATTACTTACCTGATAATCTGCCTTTCTCACCAAACCGAGCAATCGGTCTAGCATCAAGTTCTTCTCTTTATCTGTTACCTTTTTAGCAGGATAAGCCAATGGCATCTGACCAAAGATATTCTCAAAATAGTCTGTAGCAGCTTTTCCCACCAAAATAACTTGGCATTGACTTACATTCAAGCCATTATGATTCAACGCCTCATTCAAATGATGAGAAACCAATCTAGTAGCCTCACCTATAGCAGACATATCCAAGTCATCCCGAGACAGACAATAATCTTGCATTGAGCCATCGCTCATACACAATTCTTCATTAACCATCCTCACATTACTATTGAGAAATCGCAATGCTGCTTCTCGCAATATATCTTCCTCCGGTTCACGAGGCTGATAGTTATAACTATAAAGTCCTGCCCAAATCAAATCCTTTGCCTGTTTCAATCTTGGGTCGCTTCCCTGCCCTTCTATTCTAATGGAATCCATCAGCGATTCCTTCGTTTCAGCATCATAAAATTGCAAAAGCAAGTCATTCTTATCTACCGAAACCATAATAGCAACCTTTGCCCTTTGTTTTTCAGGAATAGTTCCCATGACTACTGGCAACAAGAGCTGATGGTAACTTATTGAGCACATATTCTGAAAGCCCCCTTTTTCAAATGGACTACTGATAAAGAGTTTTTTATCCGTATCCAGTTCTGGAGCAAAAAGGAACACCAACGGCAACTTAGACACATTACTATCTATATTCCCAACCACTCCATAAAAACAGTTTTGCAAGATTTTATTGATATAATGCTTGATGGCATAGAATGGCAATTTATTGAGTTGCTCATCACGACCTGCAAAACGGAAAGTCCTCATTTCCTTGCAAGTATCGAAAATGTTAGCAAAAGCATTGGGTGCAAGTTTTTGGGTTGCAGATTCCAATGCACTCTTGCCTATCACAAACTCATTGCCTACACATTCTATGGCAAAAGGCATCTCGCCTCCGCCATCCTGCATAAAATCGACAAAGCGATTGTCGCCATCCATGCGGTTATAGCGGAAGGAGATACCATTACGAGATATAGTTACCAATATGCAATAATTCACTTTCTTCAGTTTTTATCTGTTTTCAACTCTTAAATATGTCCATCAAGAACTCATCATAGAATTTCATACCTTCGAGAATGATGATAGGAGCCACATAGTCAAACTTTGCTTGACGACGAGCTTTCTGCACCTCTGGAAGATTCTGGATATAAGTATTGATATTCGCCATCGACATGATGCCATTCATCATCTTGGACAAATCCACCATATCCTTTCCGAAAAGACCATTCACATACTTATAGAAGATACCAGAGAAATTATAGAAACACATCTTGTTCTTATCCAAGGCTTCTGGTGATTTGAAACAAACACCTATACTCTCCATAAAGTCTGAAGACAGACTATCCGCAAAGGTCAACTCTTCTTCCTTGCCTGTACTACTATTATAAAGAGTGAAGCCGTTTTCTCCTACAATCTCGATAACCTTATCCGAGATTTGCAATGGACTTGCAATGGTCTTTGCCAATCCCTTAGATACCTCAAACTTGACATCATTTGCTTGTTTCGTCTGAATGTCTATATTTGGCCAACCACCGAGATTTGACTTGACGGTTTCCACACCACCCATACCCATACAGAACATCTCCATATAGTATTTCTGCGCTACATTCTTATTGATGGTATATAACCACTCGAAGATACGAGAGCCCTTACCTGCAAAAATAATCTTCACTTTGGGTTTCCAATCATTCTTGAACATAGACAATTCGTCTGACTGACGAGCTTCCTTTATCAACTTTATAGCCAACTGTCCTGCATAGTAGGTAATAAGACCTGTTACATACATATCCACACAGAACAAAGGACGGCATTCTGTTGATAGAATCTGATAGAACTCCGTAAGTTGCTTTGTATCCAATTGGTCAACCACTTGCTCGAAATAATATGGAGCTGTCGCTGCAGAATAGAGTTTCGGTCCATCATTAAATCCAAGAAATTTCAAGTTGTTGCGATGGCAGACATTTGTCAAAGCCTTCTCAAACTGCGACTCCATAGATTTCGTTGCCGCAGATATTCTCTGGGCTGCAAAACGAATGGAGTTCTGTTTCAGCATTTTACTTGCCTCATTGTCCTTGCAAATAACCGATATATCCGTCGTGCTTCCACCCACATCAAAACAGAAAGTTAGCTCATTGGGACTATTGATGTTGTATGATAGGAAGTTAGCCACAGCGCAAGCTTCCGTCATAGCTTTACTAGTGTCAATATCCTTGAACTCAAACTTGAATGGCTCACGATGAGGAACAAGTGGTTTCTGCTCTTTTCTCGTTTGCTTAGCCGAGGATGAATCAAAAGGATTATCACTATCATCAAACGCACTTGCAGAATTTGAGAAAGAATTCGTTTCGTCCTGTGAAGATTCCAAGGCATCCATAGAACCAAAAGGATCACCGCCAAACGGATCTCCTGCCCCAAATGGATTATCACTATCAAAACCATCGTTTGACATTGTGTTTGAACCTTCATCACTTACACCAAACCCACTAACACCTATATGTATTTGCAAACCTGGTACAGTAGCCACTGACAACGAAACAGGATTTCCCATAGCATCTACTACAGGAGAAACATGCTCCAATGACCGCCAAATTTGATTATATTGCAACATCAAATTATAGCCCATCGCCGAAGGATATGACCACCTAAGAACCTTTGGTACAAATCCCTTGACAAACAACTCCGCATAGACATGCAACAACAGAGAAGACAAGAATGCCTGCTTATGCGCCTTGTCCTCCTCTCTATCGCTCCACTTCATATTGTGGATGAGTTGCACTATATTCTGACCTTCTCGGAAACCAAGTGTCATCGTGTCATCCGTAACATTGTCTACAGGCAAATGGCGACAGAAGCATGGGAATCCTCCTTGCACAGCCTCACTGCGCAAGGTATTGATACCATCCATCTCATTCTTTGGCAAACGTTGGTCATCATGGATAGCCAGAATACTCTTAATGGCATTAGAATACAACTCTTCGTTTTGGAAGAAGAGTACGTTTCGCTCTGCTGGAGCTTGGTTGGCATTAGCTCCCAAATCTTTAAAGAGTGAAACTCGCTGTCCTGTAAACTGTATGCCTTCTGCATATTGCATCTGCCCATCATGATAAGCTACAGAAGTATTAGTACTTCCAAAGTCCACACCAACGGTAACATCACTCAATGTTCGATTAACATCAAGCATATCCTTTGGCAAGCCATCGTTCGCATTCAAGGTACTGCTATAATGTATCAAGACAAAGCCACTATCACAACCAGTGATATGAGTAAAGCGCACACCTCTGAAAGGATGCTTGCTCTCAAATATCTCATATTTATATTTGCGAGTCGCAGTACGACTATCACTGGTCACCAACAGTTTGGCATCACCTAAAGCGACACCTTTATCCGCAAGATACTGTATATTACCATCATAATCGGTAATAATCTCATTATCTTGCTTTTCATCACCAACAAAAGGAATTGCACTGTATTGGCAGTCCTCTTGACGAGCATTATGTGGCATCTCCGAATACAAGAAATAACGATTCCACTTATCGGATATAAAATTAGGCCACAGCACGACATCTTTGTTTCTCTTAAAAATGCCACTAATCTTGTACTCTATAGGAATTGTCTTCTCCTTGCGGTCGCCATTTTCATCGGTTACAGAAATGGTCAAACGCACTGAAAGATTAGACTTTTCCTCATCAAACTCAGCATCCATGTGAGAATTGATACTAACGCCTACTTGCGCATAACCCAACAAGGTGCTCACATTACGGCCAAACACCACCAATCCCTTTTGGCTCAAAGGAATGGCAAAGAAGGCATAATCCGTGCTACCTGTCTTATGAGCCCTCAACAAAAAGATAGGCAATGACGCTATATCCTTTTCTCCTTTTTCATACTCACGTGGGAGCCAAACTCTAAGCAACTTGGAATTTTTAGGCAACAAAAGTTCCTCTGGCTTGAATGCCTTTGACACACCATCGGCATCAGGAGCCGTGGTTATATTACCATTATAACCATAAAGTTCCTCAGTGTAATTGAGAAATCCAAAAGGCAAACCAAAACCTTGCACAGGAAGGGAACTTGCTTTATTCTCATCAAGCTTACGGTCACGTATAAGTTTCAAAATCTCATTTCGCCAAGTACCCAACTCGCCCTTGATTCCTTCGTATGTGAGTCCAGCCTGCTTATAGTAGTCTTCCAACTGCTTGATACGAGGCAACAACTTATCTACATAAGCAAACAAGTTGAGCAACTGTTCGTCCGAAATCGTACTATGCAAAGGGTCAGTAAAACGGTGAGTTGTAGGGTCAACAAACGCAGCATTCTTATCTATGTCATAAGACACAGAAGTAAAGAACAGAGAGCGAGGCGAAGTAGCACCCACCACTTGCTTATTATATTTAATAAGGTATAGGAAAGGCTGCACTTGGTCATTCTTAGCCTTACCTTGCTCAGTCCAAAGACTACGATCATTCATCAACATGTTGCCAAAAGCACCTTTTGGCTCATACATGTTTTCCGTAGTTTTCATGTCCTTGCCATCACTATAGGCAAGGTTGATACGACGTATCTCTATTGCCGTATTATTCAAGGCGATACAAGCAATAAGACCACGCCATTCATCTACAAGATTAACATAATATTGGTTAAGACCTACAGAAGCATCCTTGCGGATGGTCTGTATTTCATTAAGCGCATGATTGAAAAGGTCGGCACGAGCAAAGACCGTTGGCACACCCGAAACGATAGCACTAACATCCACCCCATCTTGAATGGATGGAGTCTCTATATCTCGTGTAAAAGCCTGTATGCTTGAGGTCAAATCCTGCCACTGGCCAGCAGCACCTTGCTGTTGGCTACGAGGTTTGACATTGATTACTAATGCTTTAATATCTGGCATAAGATTTATCTTTTAAACTTTTATAATTTGGCACTAAAAGGGATTGTTATATTAATGGCATTAAACATGTGTGCCAAGAAACGTTCCTTCATCGTGCTTACATTTTGCTTTTCATCTACAGGACGGCACTTAGGAAGATTCTTGATGAAGTCATCATAATCGGTACGCTTATCAGTCTTAAACAAGCCCGATTTCTTTTCTTCCTGAATCTCCTTACATGGATCCATTGCAGCAAGAGACATCACATTTTCCTCAAAAACTTTCGAAGGGAACAAGAAACGACTTACACCTGCCAAACGAACAGAATTATATACCTGATAAATCCATCCACGCTTTATAGTTCCATTCTCGGTGCTATAAGCAAATTCCTTCATGTAGTCATCAATTTCCTTAGACTGTTCCTTTTTCATATCATTGTAGTCAGGAATTTCCTGTTCCGCAAGTCGAGCGATAAAGCCACGAGTACCCCTCGTTTTATCTTCCACGTTGTTCTGCAACAAAGCACCACCATGCTTAGATAGAACGATATGCGCCAACGTCAAGAACGAGCCCAACTTTTGCATAAACTCAGAGGCCTTGGATTGACTTACGAAATCCGTACCACGGAAAGTTAAGTTCTTTGCATCATCCAACTCTACCGAACGATATAGGTATTGAGCAGATGTATTCTGTAAGTTCTGCTCATCAATAGTAAAGAAATCATACGCAGCACAAGCACTCATCAATTCCACCACGTGACAAGCATTTTTCTGTTCTGCACCACCAGTGATTGTATTACCACCATTGCTGTCAGAGACATTAAGGTCTTTTGCTGGCCAACCTACATGATAGAGGCGCTTATAACGCTCCTTCACGGTCTTGTCGTTCTGATAGAACTGCAAAGCCGCTTGTGAGTTGATGGCAAAATAATCAGAAGAAGCTATCAGCTTTTCTTGCTTACGCTGCGCATCCGAAGGAGATTGGAAACTGAAATATTCCGTAAGCAAAGTGGCACCAAACTTCACCTTATTGAAGTCTATTGTATTTTGGGAAATGATATTTCCTGCTTCTTTCAAAGCCTCTGGAACCACAGGTATCGAAGATGCTCCAGTTCCACCAAATACCGAACCAAACACAAAGACACGAGCACCTGTTCCACTCTTCTGCAATTCTGTCAGAAAATCAGCCAACTGTAGCTCAGGCTCCGTCGCCTTAGCTTTGTTTGCCACATAATGACAAGCTGCCTCCACAATGCCATGGTACATCAGCATTGAACCCAAATGTGTTTGCGCACGATAGCCATGCTCCAGATTAAAGCTTTGCACCGTATCATGCTCCAAGAACAAGTCTGCCAAATCATGGTCATCTTCTTCCGTGCCCTGTCCTACGCCCTGTGTAGCACTCAATTTAGAATAAGTACTACGGTTTGCCATAGAATAATCTGTATAGAAACGATAAAGGTTCAGTTTGGAAGAGAAGAAAGTATTGGAGTTCGGACTTCCACCAGGAGAATCTGGATTATCAGTCTTCACCTTGTTATATAACTCTATCAATCGCTCCACACGACCTTTATTGCCATTACTTTGGTCGGTATCAAGGGTAAGGATGTTTATCTCTTCATTGTCAAACATACCTACTGCACAGAGATGCACAAATGCTTCCAAGCATCTCATCCCTGTACCACCAATGGCTATAACAAATAAATTATCTTTCATAATCGAAATCTCATATTAGAACCAAGAACCCAACTTGCCTTGCTTGTTTGCCTTAGAAACCACAAATCCAAGTGCTACATATACCACCCACGAAACACAAAGTCCGATAAACATATGAAGCATAAAGGTACTTTTCTTAGAGCCTGTCTTCAAACCAATATATACAAACAAGAACGCAAGTAACGCCGAAACAACAGGTGCAACAATACTGGAGAACCAGAATATCCCCTTACGTTTTCTTACATCACTCAGATTAGGTTGATAAGCAACATTGTTGGACAAAATGATAGCCAACACCAAAGCCAATACCGATGCCACCAAGGCACAAATATAAACAGGAACGATAATTTCTGACATACTTTTTCTTTTTATATGGTTATACGATTGTTATTGATTCATTCTGATAAAATAGCTATATACACAGCTACCTTGAGGATTGCAATGCTGCAATACATTTCTAATTGCAGAGCTGAGACAATTATTGCCAGGCCAAGAGAAGAGGTTATCTATTTGAACACCAAGATTTGGCTCTGCCTTAGCCACAATAATGTCTATGCGATAAAGACCTGAAGGTTCCTCATTACCAGCTATAACACCACCAAACTGAGGATTCAAATCTACTGCTAACTCTACATCATGTCCTTTCGTCTTGGCAAAAGATTGAGCGAACAAACTTTGATCAAAGGCTACCACTCCTTGAATATCCGCAATATTTCTACCTCCCAACTTTACATAATCAAACTTAGGTAAAAGTTTACCTTGCTCATCATATAAGTTAGAGCTTTCAGTTGGCATTTTAATCTCTTTTTCTCCTTCAACTATTGTAGTCTTAGGTTTATATAGCATAGCTGTATGCCAATTCATATAAAGGTCAAAATCTTTTCCTATGTCCGCCATTCTTGCCGCTAAACCTTTTATTTGATAAGAATCGACATTAGAAAAATCTGCATATAGATTTTGGAACAAATGCCGGAATCGGTATTGCAAAGGAATTTCTTCTTCCTGCTGGCCACGAGCATTTTCCACGATAGCTTGCCAATCCTCATCAAAAGTATACAACTCGGCACGTGATCCCTGCAAGAAATTAAAGCCATCATCCTTTCCATTCTCCACAGAGCCAGTAACTACATCATCACCGTTTCCATCATGATAAGTTCCGCCTATACAAGGACCTGCATAAGCACCACTTGTTCCACCTTTCTTTGGCAATACAGTGTAGTTATGCATAGAAAGCGTAAAACGTTTATAGTTCTGAGCCTTGCCTTGCAAACCATCTTCAATTTCTTTCAAGAAGCGATGATTCTCGTCATCAAAAACAGTATAGTAAAGATGTTTATCTAGAGCACCTTCTTTGTAATCTGTTACAAAGAAAGTTATATCCTTACCTCTCTTTAACCATTCCTCAAAGTAAGGAGTAGCATAAGCTTGTTGATAAATCTGATGTCCTGGTGTATATTCCTCGTAATCCGTTACCAATAAGGCACTTCTATTCTCATCGACAATTTTCTTGAGAGTTTTTTCTATAGGAGCATACAATTGGCCTTGAGCTGCAGGGTTATGTAGTTGAGCAAAGATATTCGCAGCTGAATGCAAATCGTTTCCATTCAACTTTTCAATCTTTTCATTAGCCAATGAATAAAGGTCATAATTATTCAATGAACCTGTAACCTTCTGTGTGATACCATTAAAGGTTTGAGCAGTAGCTGGGTCATCATATGCTATATAAACACCAGAAAAATCAAAATAGGCAGCCCACTTCCCCTCATTTGGCATTCGCTGTGAGTCTTTCTCGTAGTAAGCTTGGATGTTTTGTGGATTAGGACTCAAATCCACCTTATTTCCACCACAACTTGACAAGCTACCAACAAGACTCATTGAGGCTAAAAACATCAATAAAGAAGAACCAATCCTAGGCAGTTTTAAAGATTTATTTAACATTTTGCTTTTTTATGTGCGCAGATACGTCCCCATCAACACTGTGCGATTAGACATCAAAGTTTCATACGAACATAAAAAAAGCGTGGGAACTGCCTGTCGTCTGTCCCACTGATAGAGGCCTTCGCATTGCCCGATACTGCTGAACAGACAACGTTAGAGCCCACGCCGATATGATATACGCCACCACATGGAGTATCTTACCTATTATTATAGGTATACAATACTCCATTGGCTGTGATATAATCACACCCGTAGACACCTACCGCTGCTAAGTCCATGACAGTATCTGAAAGTTGCGAAGTTTCTATCAGTCGTGAACAAAGCGCCAAGTATGCGCCTTATATATGTCGTGTCTCTTTCCCACCCTATTCTCCTCTATCATAAAGCTAAAGCAAATATGAAAAGGCTCGGCGTGGTTCGAGACTTTCGCAGCGAAATTCATGTTTTTAAACATTTCAACCGCTAACTGCCTACAAAATTATAGAAAATTATCGAAACAACAAAACTTTTATCGAAAAAGTTTCAAAAAAAATTGTGTTAGGGTACACAATGGAGAAAAAGAAGTTTACTTGCTTGATAAACTGCTCCAAATTCAGACATTGCATATTATTTTCGTAAGCTATCAAATTTAATCCGATAAACATCGTACGCAAAAAAGTTTTTCCTCGGAAAAAGTATCAAAGTATCATTCTACCTTGAAAATTGAGGGTTATAATATTAATACACAGCGCATTAACAAAATGAGACTTCTCTAGAAACGGAGGGAGAAGTCTCATCGAAGTATCATAAATTAGGGAGAAGTATCATGATTTTGCTGCTTAGCATCGAAAAAAAGCTTTATGAAGTGATAATAATAGCATTTATAAGGCAATAAACAGGATGTTTTTGCGTTTAGTAAAACAGAATGTTTTATTCTTAATACTTAAGAAACATGGATGAAAAGGAATTACTGAAAAAGGCTTTCGAATACGGAAACGTTCCTAGCCTCATCACCTATTGTTTCACCGAACCATGTCCGATGAAAGACAAATGTATTCACTATCTATCCGGTCTCTACAAAAACGAGAAGACTGATAGAGGGGATGCCATTTTCCCAAATGCCCTGAAAAACAGAGAATGCAAGTACTTCGCTCCGCTGCGTGTCGTGAAAATGGCATGGGGATTCGACCATCTCTTTACCGAAATGAAAGTGAAAGACGCTCCTGCACTGCGCGCCGAAATGAGAGACTACCTCGGCAGCAAAGGACAATACTACCGTTAGAAACTGGGACAACTGAAACTCCTGCCGGAACAACAGGTATATATCAAACAGCTCTTCGCCAGATACGGATATAAGGATGTTGAGTTCGAGCACTTCTCTGATGAGATTGACTTCACTAAAATCTAACCTTTCTAGAAGTGTCTAGTATTTCAGTTTTATAAAACCGATAGTGTCTACTTTTCCAGTTTATAAAGTATGTCAATACAAACTAGGAATAAGGTAAAAAACTGACAAGTAGGACTAGGAATAATGACCATAAGGAGGTCTGTCACAGCCCGTTAAGCGGTCTATATTTAGTTGACTACATAGACTACATAGAGAAAGAGGGTGAATATCTGACTGCTGCCGAGATTTTCAACTATCTGAAAAAGCAGATAGGTTCATCGCTCAAGGTAAACAGCCTGATGGGATTCGGCAGAAAACTGGCGAATATGAGTGAGTTGAAACACAAGAGATTTGCAGATGGTATGAAGTATCTTGTAAAGAAAAAAGTGAAACAATGATACTTCTATGAGACTTTAATGAGACTTCTCGGCACCAAAATAGAGAAGTCTCATTTTCTTTATCTTATTATCTATCAAGTCTTTTAGCCGGTATTTTCAATAAAAAATGAGACTTTGAGACTTTTTCTCAAAAAAAACTTTTTCACGTAAAAGAGAAAGCCTACCTTATAAGCAAGTTCAGAAGTTAAAGGAGTTAAAGAAGTTATCACTCCCTACGGTCGTTCGGGAAGTTAAGAGACAATAGTCTTCTAGCGTAAAACTTAGAACATTTGTCCCTCTAACTTCTCCCTAACTTCCTAACTTCCCTTAACTTCCCCATATACGAAAGTTCTGTCCTTTAGATAGCATAAAGGAAGGTGCGGATGAACCAGTAGCAAACGATACCTGCGATGTAACCTACGAAAGCAATCCAGGAGATGTGCTTCATATACCAGCCGAAGGTTATCTTCTCCAAACCCATTACTACCACACCAGCAGCACTACCGATAATCAGCATTGAACCTCCTACACCGGCACAGTAGGCGAGCAACTGCCAGAAGACGCCATCCACAGCCATATCACCGGCGGCTGCCACAGGATACATTCCCATACATCCGGCTACCAGAGGCACATTGTCAACAATACTTGAAAGCACACCGATGATACCAGTTACGAGGTAATGGTTGCCATCGAATACGACGTTCAAGCCCTGACCCAAAGCAGTCAACACGCCAATCTCAGCCAGGCAGGATACTGCCATCAGGATACCGAGGAAGAAGAGGATGGTACTCATATCAACACGAGAAAGCAACTTGGTTACTCGCTTCTGAGTGCCCTCGGCATCAGCTCCACGATGCAAACCGCGATAGAAAACTTCGGTAGCTGTCCAGAGAACGCCCAATACCAGGAGGATTCCTACGAATGGAGGCAAGTGGGTGATACTCTTGAAGATAGGAACGAAGATCAAGCCGCCTACTCCCAACCAGAACACTGCCTTGCGCTGACCTTCGGTGAAATCGCTGACCGATGCATTCTGCTGGTCAGAAACCTCAGGCATCATGAGTTCGCCCTTCAACATGGTTTGAAGGATGAGGGCAGGAATCACCATGGAAACCACAGACGGGATGAAGATTTCGGCGATAACGCCGGCTGCAGTAATCAATCCCTTGTTCCAGAGCATGATGGTGGTAACGTCGCCGATTGGTGAGAAGGCACCACCCGAATTGGCTGCGATGATGACTAGGGATGCATAAACCATGCGGTCCTTGTGGTCGGTGACGAGCTTTCGGAGAATCATGATCATCACGATACTGGTGGTCAGATTGTCGAGGATAGCCGAGAGGATGAAGGTAAGGACAGCGATACGCCAGAGGAGCGCATGCTTCGACTTGGTCTTCATCACCTTGCGAACCCAGTTGAATCCGCCGTTCTGGTCAACTATTTCCACGATGGTCATTGCACCCATCAGGAAGAAGAGTGTTGTGGCGGTATCGCCCAGATGTTCCTGGATGATTCCGGTCACTTTCTCCACCATTCCAGCAGCACCGCCTGTATAATCAGGGTGCATCAACTGGAGATACTGCATTGGATCCACCATGTAGAGGGTCCAACAACCTACCAACATCAACAGGGCAATTGCTGCCTTGTTTACCTTAGTCAAGCTTTCGGTGGCTATGAGTGCATAGCCGAGCACGAAAACGACAATAATAGAAATTGTAAGTGTAGTCATTACTTTTTATTTATTATTAGATATTCTTTCCTTTATGTATGATTTGGTACCCACAATTGCCAAACGGTTGCAAAGATACAAAAAGAAAAGCAATAACCACACGATTCCTTATTATAATTGTATGAAATCGCTTACTTACTTACAGTTTTAACCTAATAATAACTGATTTCGACTAGTATGGTTGAGGCATTTCGTTGTTTAGCACATGCTTGTTGAATTTGGGGAACCCGAAAATGACATCAGTATAACTAGTAAAAAGTTAATTTGTAATAAAGTTCTTACTAATATATCTCTTACCTAAAAGATTATTACTATCTTTGCATTACATAAAACATGGAACACAAAACATGGAATAGATATAAAACGTTATGGAACAGCTGAATAACCCATTTGTTATCTACGGATATAAGGGAGCAGAATACTTCTGCGACCGCAAGAAAGAGACGGAAGTCATCATGAAGGCTTTGCAGAATGAGCGCAACATCGTCCTCATCTCTCCCCGACGCATCGGAAAGACGGGACTCATACACCATGTCTTTGAGAACATCAGTAAGCAGGAGCCTGAAACGCATTGTTTCTATCTCGACATCAATGCCACAAGAAATCTGAGCCAATTCATCCAATTATTGGCAAAGACGGTTATCGGGAAGGTTGATACTTTCTCGCAAACTGCCATGCGCAAGATTACCACTTTCTTTGCCGGCTACAAGCCTACGATGTCGTTTGATGAAATGACGGGAATCCCTACGTTCTCGATTACGGTTTCGCCAAGCCAGCGCGAAGATTCCCTTACACATATCTTCGAGTATCTGAAACAATCGGAGAAACGAATCTATATTGCCATCGATGAGTTCCAGCAGATAGCCGAATATCCCGAAGATGGCACAGAGGCCCTGCTACGCTCCTATATCCAGTTTTTGCCGAATGTATATTTCATCTTTGCAGGCAGCAAGCAGCACATGATGACCGATATGTTCCTGTCGGCAAAGCGACCATTCTATCAGAGTTCGCAAATTCTCAATCTTCCCCTCATCAACCAGGATGAGTATCATCGTTTTGCCAACAGATGGATGGAAACCCGGAATCTGACCATGGATCATGATACCTTTGCCTATCTATATAATAAGGTGGATGGTCAAACCTGGTATATTCAGGATATTCTGAACCGACTCTATCAGAACGGAAAGGAAATTACGACAGCGGAAATTGATGATGTAACCCTGGAATTAGTGAACGAGCAGGAAGTGGCATTCGTGAATTACTACGATTCCCTTACAGACAATCAGGCTGCCCTTCTATCTGCCATTGCCCAGGATAAGGCTGTCACCTCCATTCTTTCGCAGGATTTCATCAGCCGCCACAACTTGCCTGCTGCCAGCAGCGTGAGTCTTGCTCTCAAGACGCTGATCAATAGAGAATTCATCTACAAGTACAATGGCAGCTATATCATCTACGACCGCTTCTTCGGGATGTGGTTGAGGAAGAACTGCGTTGGAAATTAATCATTGCAAAAAATCCGAAACAGATAACTGCCAATGCTTCTGTTTCGGATTATCTTTTCGTTTTCTTTTCTTATTCTTCCTTAAAATAGATGGTTGGCTTCCATCCATTTCTGGAAGACCACATTTCCCCAATGGTCAGGCAGAGATTCACCTGCACAACATTATCTTTCATGTCTTACCCTTTCCTTCTTTTCATTCATTTTCTTCACTTGGCTAGGCAGCATTGGCAGCGGCGGCAAGAGTTTTTCAGCTTCCTGCAGGAATCCAATGCTCCTCAACAGAGAAAGAATAGTGCCAAAGCCTATGTTCTTAGCTTCGCCTTTTTCAAACTGGCTAATGGTGAAAATGCTCACACCAGCCTTTACAGCCACCTCTTTCTGAGTGAGATTGCTGAACAGACGATATTGCTTGAATCGTCCTCCCAATTCTGATATAATCTCAGAATTAGACTTTGCCTCTATACCATATTCCGTAATCATGCTGCAAATATAGTTATTTCTTTATTTATCGCCAAATATAGGGTTAAATATTTAAATATCTTTAGTTATTGCAATAGAAAATGTTACTAAAGATGCTTTGCAGATATACCATAAAGAGAAACGCCCAAGGTTACTGGCAAATTCTTTTTCCTATCTGTACACAGATTTCTTACGCAGCCCTTCTTGAAATAAGCAGGAAAATGAATTTCGCCATTACCGCTACTTGCCATAACAGCTACACCTATATAATATTTATGATTGCGCTCCAGCTTCAACGGTTCTTCTATCCAAACAGACAAATCCTTCTTATCTGAAATTTCGGATAATCGGACGTACAAAGGTCGATGCTGTACAGGCACAAAATTTGTTCCCTTTACTTCATAAATGATTAAGCGAATTGTGCATGAAGCAAAAGTACATTTTTGTACTCGCAACTTAGCTGTTTTCACATAATAGTCTTTATTTACAACAAATAAGGGTCCCGTTTCATATTTCGTGTTTCTAACGTTATGAAATGCAACATCACCTGGTGCCCGAACTCCCTTTCCAAGAATACTTTCCTGCTTTTTACCGGAAACGACTGTTATATCTGACAAATCACAAGTCTTTTCTTTCAACGTAAGTTGCAGCGAAGTCTTTTTGCTATATACATCATAAGGAATTTCACTGGTCTGATAACTGATATGACTAATCACAAGTTCCTGTTTCATGCCATCGGGTACCACCAGAGAGAATTTTCCTTCCTTGTCAGATACTGCATATATACTATCTACATATACGCTAGCGAATTCAACGTTCTTACCAAATTCATCTACAATATGTCCTTTTATAGTCTTATTTGCAGCAATACATGCCAAAGAAAAGAACTCGCAGACAATCAGAAAAAATATAAATCTCCTCATATTCATAGCTTTAAAATTTTATGTTTATATGTATAGCATCGTCCTCCTAATCCAGATATAATCTCAGAATTAGACTTTTCCTCTATACCATATTCCGTAATCATGATGCAAATATAGTAATTTCTATATTTATCTCAAAACTTCAGGTTAAATGTTTAAACTTTTTTAGTTGTTGCAACCGTAACACCATTGTCACAGCTTCGTCAATGCCTTTCAACTTCATTGCAATCGCGATGTAATAATACCGCCGTACCTTTGCAACCGAAATCAAACGATATAGGTTATGAATGCTAAAAGGGGAATTATTGTATTAGGATTGCTCTCGGCGGCTAGCATGCCAACGTGGGCGCAACAGATTAAGGGTGTGGTTATCGACCAGAAATCGAAAGAGATACTCATCGGTGCAGTCGTCACTGTGGATGGAACCAACGTGAAGGCTATCACCAACATCGACGGAAACTTCCAGATCGATGGATTGAATAAAGACAAGAAATATACACTATATATTAATTATATAGGATATAAGACTCAAAAAATTGACGGGGTTCAGGCGAAGGACGCAGACCAGGTAATCGCGCTGCAACCTGATGAACAGCAGCTGAAAGAGGTGACCGTTACCGCAGTGGAAAGGCGTAATACGGATGCGGCAATGATACAGGTGGCCAAAAACAGTCCCGTCATCGTGAGCAATGTTTCGGCACAGGAAATATCCAGAACTCAAGATACGAATGCGGGTGAGGTGATACGCCGAGTGCCAGGCGTGAGCCTCATCGACGATAAATTCGTGATGGTTCGTGGCTTGTCGCAGCGTTATAACAATGTATGGGTGAACGGAGGAGCAGTGCCTAGCTCTGAGGCTGATTCCAGGGCATTCTCCTTCGATATCATCCCAAGTTCGCAGATTGACAACCTTACCATCGTGAAGTCGCCAACGGCTGAATATCCCGCAGATTACTCAGGCGGTTTCATCATCGTCAACACCAAGGAGATTCCGGCAGAAAACAGTTTCAACATCGCCGTAGGCGGAAACTGGAATACATCTTCTGCCTTCAAGGACTTTTCTTACTCAAAAGGTTCCGGAACCGATTTCCTAGGGTTCGACAATGGACTGAGAAACCTGAATGGGGGCATCCATGCTGACTTGAATCCACAGCTCGATGCCAACGGAAAACCGGTGGGCGATTATGCTACTTCGCTCCTGGGCAACGGATTCAACAATGATTGGCTCATCAAGAACAAGAAGCCTTTGGGCGACTTGAAACTGGCAGCTAGCCTGAACCAGCGCTGGATGCTGGGCGGAAGAACACTCGGCATGCTCGCCGCCCTGAACTATACCAACGAATACCGCACCTACGAGAACATGGAGAACAACCTCTATGGCATCTATGATGCGGCTAACGACAAGCCGAACTATCTTCGTCACTCTGTTGACGACCAGTATAATAATAATGTGAGACTCGGAGCAATGCTCAACTTCACCTTCCTTTCCAAGGACGGCAATCACAAGTATCAGCTCAAGAACATCTTCAACCAGTTGGCTACCAGCCGATATACCTGGCGTGATGGCGTGAGCGCCCAGTCGAACCTGGAGCGAAGCGCAGAGTATTACTACCGCAGTCGAACTACATATAACGGTCAGCTTACCGGCAAGCACACCTTCACTAGCGATGCCCTTGACTGGAGCATCGGGTATGCGTATGCCAACCGCCATTTGCCTGACCGTCGTAGATACCTCATCGACGATGCTCTTGAATCGGGCGTTTATGCCCTGAGCACCGGCAACGACATATCCCGCGAGTGGACTCAACTCGACGAACACATTCTCTCTCTTGGGGTAAATGACAAGCACCACTTCAAGTTTGGCAACTTTGAGCCAAACTTACAGGTGGGTGCCTATGGGGAGTATCGCAGCCGAGAATACCAGACCCGCAACTTCATCTACAACTGGAATGTTTCAGCTAACAACATGCCATCCGACTTCCGCCACAGCGACATCCCAACCCTGCTCTCCAGCGAGGCAAACATGGGTTACGACAAGCTGTATCTTCTGGAGGAAAAGCAGATGCGCAATAACTACCGCGGACACAACACCTTAGGCGCCGGGTACCTGGCGATGTCTCTCCCCTTTGGCAAACTCGGCATCCACGCCGGTGTCCGCTTCGAGCATAATGATATGGAACTCATCTCCAATTCCCGTGACTACGAGAAGAGTGAATCGAGCCGTCATTACAAGACCGATGATGTTTTTTCATCTCTCAATACAACATATAAGATCAGCGACCAGCACCAGGTGCGACTGTCGTATGGCCGCAGTATTAACCGCCCAGAATTCCGTGAAGTATCGTCGTCGGTGTATTACGACTTCGACCTTGCCAGCAATGTGCAGGGAAACACTGAGTTGAAGAACTGTTATGTCGATAACCTCGACCTGCGATATGAGTGGTATCCATCCCGTGGAGAGCTCATTTCTCTGGCAGTCTTCTACAAGCACTTCGATTATCCTATCGAGTGGACCTATACGGTGGCTGGTGGCACTGACTTGATTTACTCTTACAAGAATGCAAAGAGTGCCAACAACTATGGTGTGGAGCTGGATATCAGAAAGAATCTCGGATTCATAGGATTGAAGGATTTCAGCTGGTCGTTTAACGGTGCCTTGATTAAGAGCAAGGTGCAGTTTGAGAAGGGTTCGAAAGAGGAAGACAGACCGATGCAGGGTCAGTCGCCATACCTTATCAACACCGGCATCTTCTATAAGAATGAGCCATTAAAGATGGATATCGCCCTGCTCTACAACCGCATAGGCAAGCGAATCATCGGTGTGGGCAGAAGCGAGGGGAGCACAGGCGATGACTCCAATTCCCGAGTGCCTCACAGCTACGAGATGCCCCGCAACACCATTGATTTCTCGCTGGCTAAGAAATTCGGCGAGCATCTGGAACTGAAGCTCAACGTAAGAGATCTTCTTGCTGAAAAGATATATTACAAGCAGTTTGCCGATGTAACGTATAGCGACGGAAGCAAGAAGGAAGTAGAAGAAATAGCAAGATGCTACAAGCCGGGTAGAAACATCGGTTTGCAGGCAATCTATAAATTTTAGAGACTATCCGTAGAATTTCAAGAAAGATAATAATAGATGTTTGTTTAATAAAACAGGAAACAATGATGAACAAGATGTATTTTTTAGGATGCATGGGCATCCTCGCAGCATCTGCCATGTTGAGCAGCTGCAGCAGTGACAATGACGATCCAACTCCTTCTCCAAATCCTGGATCAGAAGTAGTTTACAAGTGGACAACCAATGGCGGCTTGAAGGCTTGCGACCACATCCTCTTCGGAACAGATGACAAGGAAAACGCCAACGGAACACAGATTGGCAACGGCGACCAGGAATTCGTTTTCACAGGCAAGCAGACTTTGAAGAAAGGCACTTATCTCCTCAAGGGATGGGTATATCTTGCAGATGGTGCAGAGCTTACCATCGAACCGGGAACGATTATCAAGGGCGACAAGCAAACCAAGGCGGCACTCATCGCAGAGCGTGGCGGCAAGCTCATCGCCAAGGGTACAGCCACAGAGCCTATCGTCTTTACATCTGAAGAGGCTGCCGGCAGCAGAAAGCCTGGCGACTGGGGTGGCATCATTCTCTGCGGCAAGGCTAAGAACAACCAGACTGAGCAGCAGATAGAGGGTGGTCCTCGTACCAAGCATGGTGGCGCAGATGATGCTGACAACTCAGGAGCCTTGAGTTATGTACGCATCGAGTTTGCCGGTTATCCATTCCAGAAGGATAAGGAGATTAATGGTTTGACTCTCGGTTCCGTAGGTTCAGGCACAGAGATTGACCACGTTCAGGTATCTTATTCCAATGATGATTCCTTCGAGTGGTTTGGCGGTACAGTAAACTGCAAGTATCTCGTAGCCTACAAGGGCTGGGATGATGATTTCGATACAGATAACGGTTTCTCAGGAAAGGTGCAGTATGGTCTTTCTCTGCGCGACAGCAAGATAGCCGACACCTCTCAGAGCAACGGTTTCGAGAGCGACAACTGCGCCGATGGTGCTACCGTGGATCCTCGTACCAAGGCAACCTTCTCTAACATCACCTTTGTAGGTCCTAAGGTATTGGATGATAAGTTCCAGAACACCACAGATTATATCAATGCCGGTGCCTACAATCCGAACAATGGTTCAGCCCTTGGCAAGTTCCAGTCAGCCATGCAGATTCGCCGTTCTTCTAACCTCAACTGCATCAACTCTGTAGCCTTAGGCTGGCCTATCGGTTTGATTGTTGATGGTGAGAAGGGTGAAACCGTAAAGGATGCCAAGGATGGCAAGTTCAAGCTTCAGAATGTATATTTCGCTGGTATGGATGCCGTTGGCACTGATGCCAACAAGCAGTATGAGGATTACCTCTACGATGCTGCCCAGAAGAAGGACATCGACAAGAATCAGAAGTCATACAGCAACACCTTCTTCTTTGCAGAGCAGAGCAACAAGTATTTTGATTCATGGACCTCATTGGTTGGTGCAGATGGCTATACACCTATCGCAGGAAGCCCATTGCTCGGTGCCGCAAGTTTCAATGGCTGGACAGGTTTCGACACCGTAACCTACATCGGAGCCTTCGATGGCAGCACCAACTGGATGAATGGTTGGACCAACTTTGATCCTCAGAATGCAAAGTACTAGAAAAGATTAGTACCGGAAAAGAATTAGAATAGCTAATTTCTATTTTGACTATAAGGGTTTCTTTTATTGGGGCATGGCGCAGTGATTTGCGCCATGCTTTTTTTGTTGTTAGATTATGGAGGAAAATGAGGTTATTGCATTTTTTGCAACAACCACAAAACGCAACTGGTGCATATTTTGTAACAGTTCAGATGCCTGTCAATACCCATGTACGGCGTTTCACCGTATCAAGTCTGCCTAAGACAGCATATTTTGCCCATTTACAATGTTATTTTTAGTAATTTCACCTTATAAAACAAAAAGAAAGCCGTTTGCTTAAAAATAAAGATGCATTTATTCCACCTTTTCATTTTTTTATTGTACCTTTGCACTGGAATTTCGCCTTTCACGGCATTTTTCCAAGACATTGTGGGTAAAAATTACGCATTCGCTATTATTTCGCGTTTAGCCAAGAGCCTCGGAAACTCTAATTGGAATAAAAAGCACGAAAATAATATGTGACAGGTGGCTCGTATTGTAGCTTCTGGAATACCAATAGCGATGCACACGCCATAGGCGTGATGCATTCTTATTAGGTATTCCGGGGCTCCATTCCGAGGCCGCCCCGTGCTAAACGCGATAAGAGGCATCACGCCTTTCTTATACCCTATTGCGTTTTGCGGATTGATAGTTGGGTGCAATTAGCAAACTATCAATCAAAGATACTGTATGCGCTACATAGGAAGTAAGATCTTGATGTTGTCCAACATCAAAAATGTCATCGACAAAAACACCGAGAATGTTCAGACCATTGCTGATGTATTTTCGGGGACAGGAGTCGTGTCACAATTCTTTAAGCAAAACGGATACTCCGTTTACTCTAACGACAGTTTATATATGTCGTACGTATTGAGCAAAGGAATGTTGGAAATGGACAATCCTATAAGTCCAAAGTTGAAAGAAACTATCAATCACCTCAACACTCTAACCATCGAAAATGCCAAATGGTTCGACATCAATACAGCTTTTATCTACCAGAACTATTCTCCAAACGAGAATAGTAAAAGGATGTATTTCCAAAATAAAAATGCCATAAAGATAGACTTGATAAGGCAAGAGATAGAACGATTGAAACCACAAATTACTGAAAGTGAATATTTTTATCTTTTAGCTTTGCTTATCAATGCCGTACCATATGTGTCCAACATAACTGGCACTTATGGAGCATACTTGAAATTCTGGGACAAAAGGACTTACAATTCTTTAGTTCTCCAAGAAATAGAAATTTTGCACAGTAACGTTGATTGCAAATGCTACAATATGAACGCCACTGATTTTGCTCAGCAAGTAGTAAGCGATTTGGCCTATCTCGACCCTCCCTATAATGGCAGGCAATATATGCCAAACTATCATATACTCGAAACTATTGCAAGATACGATTACCCACAGATAAAAGGTATAACTGGCATGCGTATCGATCCCGAAAAGATGTCGGATTTCTGCAAGAAGAGCAAAGCAGAACAAGCGTTTCGGGAATTACTGACAAATCTCAACTGTAGATACATCTTATTATCATACAACAACGAAAGTTTACTGTCCACAGACGTGATGTCTCAAATCATTCAAGAAGCAGGAATCAGACAAACATTCAGATTGTTCGAATATGACTACAGAAGATATAAAAACAAAATTCCAAACAATGCCGCAGGCTTAAAGGAACAACTTTATTTTATCGAAAAAAAACTATGATGAAGTCTCCTCTCAATTACATCGGCGGGAAGTACAGGCTATTGCCCCAAATACTTCCTTTGTTTCCAAAACAGATAAATACCTTTGTCGATTTATTTGCTGGAGGACTTGACGTGTCTATCAATGTAGATGCCCAACGCATAATCTGTAACGACATCAACAATTACGTCATCAGTCTTTTTAAATATTTCAAAGAAACCAGCATAGATGATTTAACAAAGCAAATTCAACTGGTTATCGAAGAATATCAACTAAGCAAACAAAACAGAGACGGATATAATTCTCTACGCAAAGAATACAATCGGACACACCAACCGCTTCACCTATTCATGCTTGTTTGCTACGGCTTCAACCACCAGTTCAGATTCAACAATAAAGGAGAGTTCAACAATCCATTCGGCATAAACAGGAGCTCATACAATGCCAACATCGAGCACAATCTCAAACAAATGCATAACATCCTAAAAAACATAGAATTTCATGTTTGCAATTTCAGAGAGTTCGACCTTACGTTTATGAGAACAGGAGACTTTCTATATGCAGACCCACCTTATTTAATATCCTGTGGTTCGTATAATGATGGCAAAAGAGGATTTGCAGGTTGGAGCGAACAAGACGACCTGCTTCTCTTCAAAAAACTGGATGACCTCAACGAGCGTGGAATCAGCTTTGCTTTGTCGAATGTTATCGAGCACAAAGGTATGAACAACGAGACCTTGGCAAGATGGGCCAACAGATATAACATCCATTATCTGAAAGCTGATTATTCCAACTCCAACTATCAGGCTGCGGTTAGCAACACAAAAGAAGTATTAATTACAAACTATTGAGAATATGGCAACAAGAACTTTCGGTTGGATTCAAAATCCTTCATCCACGGACACTCTAAAAGACATTCTCGGGCTTTTTGTCCAAGGCTCGAAATTCCATACCTATATGACAGAAGAAAGATTGCCTCTGTTGGCTAGCGCAGGACTATTCCAAACACCCAATCTTTACTTGGAGTTTCAAAAAATTCTCAGAGCGAACAAACCTATTGCATATAATGTCCTTAAAGGAAAAGGAGCTGGAGGTGGAAGCAGAAAAAACGCCAAATGCTCTGGACTTGCCCAAGCTGCGGTAACAGGACAACAATGCCAAACATATACCATTGACAACAAAATTGTAAAAATAAAGAAACCATATACTGACGACTGGACAGCAGATGGTTTTATAAGATGGGCAGTATCTCTCGGCTTTCTCAACTACAACTATTCAGATGATACTTGCAGTATAACACCATTAGGCATAGACTTTGTCAATGCAGAAAACACAAAAGAGAAGAACGCCATATTAGGCCGAGCTTTTTTGTCGTATCCACCTGTATGCAGAGTCATGGGATTATTATGCAAATACCAACACATGACCAAGTTTGAAATTGGAGCGAAACTTGGATTCACCGACGAAGCTGGTTTCACCTCTTTTCCACAGAACATTTGGGTTCAGGCCTACGAGGAAGCTACAGATGCTAACGAAAAGAAGAAACTACGCTCTGACACCGAAGGCTCTTCAGATAAGTATGCCCGCATGATTTGCAACTGGCTTGAATCCATCGGTTGGGTAAGCAAGAAACCGAAAACCGTAAAGGAAACTTTTGGCTCGAAAACATACGAATGCGAGATTACATCTGCATTTGAAATAACCGCAATGGGCATCATCAATTACAGGAAAGCCATAGGTATGTCGAAAAGTCCAAGAATCCCGAAAATTGTGTATAGAGAGATGTTGGCAAGCAGAGCATCTGATGCCAATTATCTGCGAATGCGCAGAACTTTAATCATAGAATTTCTAAGTAAGCACAAAGCCAAAACTATAGAAGAGATTGTATCCTTCCTTGCCACCAAGGGCATTCAAGAAAAAGCCACGACCATCAGAGACGATATGACGGGGCTCATTAATATCGGCTTGGACATTGAGAACGAAGGCGATACCTTCAAACTCAGAGACATCATTACGAAACTAAGGTTCTACGAGGAAAATATAACGAAAGAAACAACAGATGCCGTTGTCGTAAAAGACAGAGCAAGAGTTAGATTGCATAATATCAATCACAAATATCTCACGCTCATTGATTACGCATTTTCGGGCAAGAACAATTGCACTGAATTTGAAATTTACACCATAGACTTGCTTGTCAACGAACTTGCATTCAATGGAATTCATCTTGGGGGTACAAGAAAACCTGATGGTATTTTCGATTATAATCAACAAGGCATTATCATTGACAATAAAGCATACTCTAAAGGATTTACCATAACCAGAAGTATGGCTGACGAAATGGTAAGATACGTACAAGAGAACAACGACAGAAACCCAGAACGAAACAAAACCCAATGGTGGTTAAACTTTGGCGACAATGTCAATCACTTTAATTTCGTCTTCATCTCTTCAATGTTCAAAGGCGAGGTAAGACACATGCTCAACAACATCAAACAGAGTACAGGAGTTGACGGTTGCGTACTTACAGCAGAAAACTTATTGTATTTTGCCGATGCCATCAAAGGTGGTACCGTAAAACGAACGGACTTCATAAACTTGTTTGGAAAGAATGACGAACTGGTATATCCATACAATTAAAAAAAAGAAAATGGAAGAATTTATATTAAGAAAAGGAGATTGTATGCAAGAGCTATCTCTTATAGACCAAACAATAGACATGGTATTCGCTGACCCTCCCTATTTTTTATCTACAGGAAATGGGACTGTAAAAATTGGCAATAGATATGTCAGCTTCGACAAGGGAGAGTGGGACCACATTCGCTCCAAGGAAGAGATATATCAATTCAATTACAAATGGCTTTCACTTTGCAGAAAAGTACTGAAAGATTCTGGAACAATCTGGGTTTGTGGTACTTACCACAATATTTACGAAGTAGCAAACTGCATGAAAGACTTAGGATTCAAGATTCTAAATATGATAGTATGGCAAAAGGCTGACCCTCCCAAAACGCTCACAGAACAGCGCTTTAATTTCTCAGCCGAATACATTATTTGGGCAAGAAAATGCGAGAAAGTTCCTCACTATTTCAATTACCAACTGATGGAAGCCATGAATAATGGTGTCCATATGCCAGATGTGTGGAAACTGCCCGCACCAGGAACATGGGAAAAGGTTTGTGGCAAACATCCAACCCAAAAGCCTTTACGACTCCTGTACCGTATCATTTTGGCTTCAACACGAACTGGAGAAACCATCTTAGACCCATTCGCCGGGAGCTGTACGACAGGCATAGCTGCAAACTTACTGGGCAGAAACTTTATTGGCATTGAACAAGAAGAGAAATACATAAGATTAGGACTAAAGCGAAAAGCAGAAATCGAGGAGAAAGCAAAAGCCGAGCAAATCTTCAAGCATATGTCTGAGAATCCAAATGAAGTACAAGTTCTTGTAAATCATGTCAGAGCCAGCATCTTACCAACAATGATAGAAAAAGGAATTACCTATATGCGAGCAGGAGACTCCAAAGGCTCAATATTGGTTACCCCAGGATTTGAGCGGATGGGGTATATATTGTTACATACAGGTGGAGAAAATTGTCATTTATTCAAACTAAGGCAGCAAGGCTGTTTTCAAATTTGGACAAAAGAAACTTTGGAGGCACAAGGATTTCATCCCGAACATGCTTCTTATTATATGGTTCTTCATTTTGACAACCATAAAGAAATTCCTTTTTCTACTTTACCCAAGCTTAGACAAGGAATCAACACATATCGTTCTAAGATAAGACCACTAAGTGATTTTATTGGAACAAAATAATAATACATAACAAAACAATTCATCACATGTATAAAAAACAGACTTTACCTTTTCCTTCAGCCGGAGATTATTGGTTCTGGACAAGAGGTAATCTTGTTATCGCACTTTTTCTGGCAACAACCACGAAACGTAACCGTTGCATATTTTGCAACGGTTCAAAAAGCACATAATCCGCTCTCGTTGACAAAGATCAACTTATACCAGTGCTTTGCTGCTATTCCATCCTTCCTTATACCAGTCACTACCCATACGTCGTGTTTCACGACACAAGGGTAGTAACAGGCAAGAATAAGGATGGAACTGCAGCATAACGTTTCCAACAAATGCTGTTTATCCTCTTCTCGCTCTTGACAACTTATGTGGTAGATGTAGAAGGGCACAGTTCGAAACATCTTAGTATAGTCTTCAAAAGAGCTAATTGAAGTTGTCAGAAGAGTTACAATCTGTTTTTAGAAGATATAGCTCCTAAGACCGCACATCAGCTGTTGTGCGGTTGCACATCAACTGTTGTGCACATGTCGCCCAGCTGTTATGCATGCGTGTTTCAGCTGATGTGCATTCTCTTTTTACAAGAGGCTAACTAACCATATCATTCCTCTTCAATTATCCAATCCTCTATGTTTCCCTGGGTAGAATCAAAGTTGATACCTACTTTTACTATAGGTTTCCCGCAAAGCGCAAAGCGCTGGGCATAGTTCTTGAGGTTGATTTGCTGCAAAGCCGTCTGGGCATCCCTGTTCAGCTTCAGCTCTATGACATAGAGACGGATGTCGGTCAACAGCACGATATCTACCCTTCCATTGGGAGTGTGCACTTCTACATCTACCACATAGCCAGTCAAAAGCGAGAAGATGATAAACAGCATCTGCTGGTAATGACCTTCATGGTTGGTGACATTGCAATATGGCACAGTTCCCAGGAAGGTCTGGAGCAGCTGTAATGCTCCGTCCATATCATTCTGACGGATAAGCACAGACATCTGAGCGATGGTGACATCTCCATTCTGGGCAAACATTCCTTCCAGATAGTTAGGAAGAAGACTCTCGAACAATCCAACTTTGATTTCCTTGTTCGGCAAATCAAGAGTATAGAGCTTGCTGGTCTTGTCATAATCTTTGATGGTAAGATAGCCACTTTGGTATAGCAAAGGGGTTATGGCCGTCATGTTCTCTGTCGGGGCATCAAAGGCTGATGATTTGGCATACATTTTTCCAAGAGTTGCCGGCAAGACATGAAACTTCCGCATCATGTTAATCAAGTCGGTTGGAGTGCCGGAAGCGAACCCGTATGAACCAAAATCCTGATTGGCAAAGCAGTTGAGCAGACTGAACGGATTGAATATATCTGACGATTGAGCAGAGAAATGATAACCATCGTAGTTCATTTTCAGTTCTTCGATGGCAGTTTCTCTTGTGGAGCCTAGCGATTTTGCCAATTCATCAATGTCGTCCGACATCTGGGTGAGCAGCTCCTCCTTGGTGATTCCACATATTCCCGAATATTCCCTGTTCATCGAAATATTGGTGATATTATTCAGTTCGCTGAAGATGCTGACTTGCGAAAACCTGGTGATACCGGTGAGGAAGACAAAGCGGAGATATGGGTCGCAATCCTTCAATGGACTATAGAAATTATGCATGATATTGCGAAGATTCTTGAGATTGTCATCCTCTTGTGCTACATCAAGAAGAGGAGCATCGTATTCATCGATGAGCACGACCACCTTCTTTCCCGTCCGTCTGTACACATTCATAATCAGGTTTGTCAATCTCACATTCGGATCAACAGCATCATTTTCTATACCAAACTTCTTTTCATTCAAGCCGATGATATAGAGCAGGTATCTTTCCAGTTGCTCCTTCTCCATGTGTTTGCCCATAGCCATACAGAAATGGAGCACAGGATATTCTGTCCATTCCTGCTCCAGCTTTTCAATGGCTAGTCCCTTAAAGAGTTCTTTCTTTCCTTCGAAATAACTCTGTAACGTAGATACAAGCAAAGACTTTCCGAAACGGCGTGGGCGTCCCAGAAATATATAGTTGCTGTCAGAATGTGTCATGCGGTAAACATATTCTGTCTTGTCGATATAGAGCCGGTCTTCCGTGCGAATCTTATCGAAGGTTTGTATTCCTATAGGATATCTTTTTCTTGCCATAATTCTACGCTTGATGATATTACAACTGCTTATCTTGCATAAAGCCACTGCAAAGATACGAAGTTTTTTTGGAAACTCTATTAAAAAAGAAGAAATATTGGGTTATCATTTTCAATAATAACTCTCGGGAAGATATTTATCTCATTTTTTCCAAAACAAAAAAGAAATTGAAGAAGATTTTTCATATTTTGACTATAAGGTTTTCTTTTATTGGGACATGGCGCAGTGATTTGCGCCATGCTTTTTTGTTGGGTTATGGAAGAGAATGCGGTATACCCCATTCAATAGGGTTCAACATACCTAAAATGTACAAACGGCAGTCTGCTAACAAAGTTCCTCTGTCAAATAACGAGAGGCCAAAGCTTCTATGTCTATCTTGTCTGATTTTTGAATTTCTTCAATGACAGCGTCTGTGCAATCATCATTCATTACCACACCTACAGCTTCGCTTGGAGTAAGGTTACATTCTTTTGCTATATAACAAGCAATTTCACCTAATACATTTTCATAATTATACTTATTTCCCATATTCTCAATCTTTAATGAGTTCATTAATAGCCTTTTGTGTACAAAAGCAATATTGTATATAGCTAAGTCCAAATTGGGATATTCTGGAAACCAGAATACTCAAGTTACTTTCATCAAGATAAGCTTCCCCACATTGGCGTATATAGTTTTTTCTTTCTTGATCAATGAAGGCATCTGCTACGGGTCCAATAACAATATCGTAGTCATGCTTGAATCCGCTTTCTTCCCTATTCTGGAGAATGAACTTTGGCCATTCTGTTGTAAATCCTTCAAAGATTTTAATTTGAAGTCCTTTTTTCTCACCTATATTAGGATAAAACAGAAACGCATTGACTGTAATTTTTCCTCCATGAAGAAAAGTGCTGCGTTTGCCCATTTGCCAAGCTCTTTTCCAATTTGGAGTGAGATAGAATCCTTTGCCAAAATCGTTTTTCCCTTTGCATTTGGTGAGATTAGGAGTAAGAATCTCTGTATAACTTCCATGCAGCAATCTCATGACGCCATTACCCTCCTTTCCTTTTCCTTAGCTTTTGCAATATGGTTATTGCAGATACGAGTCAAATCCTCAATGATCTGTTCCCTTGGCTGAGTCTGCTCTATTTCCCAATTCTCCTCCAAAAATCTGATGCCTTGATTTTTTTGGAGGAAGTTGAAAGCTTTCTGCTTGGTAATTTTCTTGTCTTCTGCAAACCAGCAAGCTGCAACTGTGACAAAGATTGTGGCCTTCATCATGGTCTCTGCTGACGGATACTGACTGTCTATATACACACTCAGTTTCTCGCCCATAGCTTCCAGGAGGACAGAAGCATCATCTATAGAGATATTGGTCTTGCCACTCTCAATTTTACTGATGCTGCTTTTGCCCAATCCCACATATTTTCCAAGAGCCTCTTGCGATAGCCCTTTTTCCAGACGAACTTTTTTCACTATGCCCCCCAGGATATTATCCGTATTATCGAATTTCTTTTTCATATCTGTTCTTTTTGGAGCAAAAATAGCCAAAGTTTCCCAAACGAGCAACTTTTTTAACTTAAAGTTGTATAAAAAAGACTTGAAGAAGATATTTCATATTTTGCCTACATGTTTCAAGAAGATGCATATCTATCTTCAGACGCTGATGTCCTGAAACAGGATATAAATCGCATTGCACAATATGCCATGTATGCATATTGCATTTTCGCATTGTTTTCGCTGGCATTTTCTGTTTGCAGACAAGCGGGCTTATCCTTCAGAACAACGGACAAATTACCCAAATGGCTTCCATACTCATCTGGACAGAAAGCACGATGGGCCTGATTTCCTTCATCGCCTCCCTGGTAGCCGGCTGTCATCTGTGCAACAAGCACAGGGGCCACATGCACAAACTGGGCATAGCCCTTGTCCTGGTTTTCATCGCATGGCTGCTATGCTCGAATCTCCTCCCTGCGGCAGTGTTTTATCTGGCAGGCAACACCCGGCAGACTGCTTTCATCAGCGTGAACATCATCAGTATGATAACAACGACATCGGCTTATATATACGCATACTATAGGATGTTTCGGGCGATAAAAACGATAGGATGTTTCGGGCAATAAAACTAAATAAATACAAATTCTCGGATATACAGATTATAGAAAGGTTATCAGTTCTACAGAAAGTGTTATCAGTTCTACAGAAAGAAATTTGCAATGCACTGCAAATTTCACCAAGAAACACAAGAAATTTGCAATACACTGCAAATTTCCCGAAAAAGTTTCGTATATTTGCAGCGCATTTCATTTTTAGCAATCAAGATAGAATGCAAAAGGAATAGCAAAGTGAATAAATAGAACATAAAGAGAATATGATAGAGCGTAAAGAATACATGAATCTCCTGGAGAAATGGAGAGACAAGAAGGCCATTAAGGTAGTAACAGGCATACGACGCTGTGGCAAGTCATCGCTGCTGAGGATGTTTAGGGAGAAACTTCTCTCGGACGGAGTATCCGAAGAACAAGTACAGAACCTCAACTTCGAGGATCTCGACAACGAACCGTTCCTCGACTATAAATTTTTGTACGCGCACGTAAAGCAGAACCTGTGCCCAGACAAGATGAACTATCTCTTCTTTGACGAGATACAGATGGTGGAAAATTTCCAGAAAGTGATAGACAGCCTGTTCCTGCTAGATAACGTAGACATTTACGTTACTGGCAGCAATGCCTACCTGCTCTCTGGCGAAATAGCCACCCTGCTCACCGGAAGATACATCGAAATCAAACTCTTCCCTTTCTCCTTCCGAGAATTCATGCAGACGCAGCCTGCCCATACTTCCCGAGAGCTTGCCTATCGCCAATACATCGAACTGGGTTCCTTCCCATACATTCCCCAAATCAGCCAAGACCGAGAGATGGTGCGTGAATACCTGTCAGGTCTCTACAACACCATCGTACTGAAAGATGTGGTGAGCCGCAAAAAGATAACCGATGTGATGATGTTGCAAAGTGTGGTAAGATTCCTTGCTGACAATATAGGCAACATATCCGTAATCAAGCGCATCAGCGATACCATGACCTCGCTGGGCAGAAAGACTACATCTCATACGATAGAAAACTACGTCTCTGCCCTCACCGACAGCTATATCTTCTACCCAGTGCAGAGATATGATGCCAAGGGTAAGCAGCTATTGAAGACTGGACAGAAACTTTATCTTGCCGACGTAGGTCTGCGCCAAGTCATCAATGGCACCAAAGGTGGCGACTTGGGGCACGTACTGGAGAACATCGTGTATCTGGAACTAGCACGACGAGGCGGAGAAATCTATGTAGGCAAAGCCGGTGATGCAGAGATAGACTTCGTGGTAATCATTGGTGAGCACAAGGAATACTATCAGGTATCGCTCAGCGTAAGGGATGAGACCACGATGCAGAGAGAATTGGCACCCCTAAAGTCCATCTCCGACAATTTTCCAAAACATCTGCTCACCCTGGACAACGACCCCGTCCAGTTTCATGATGGAATCAAGCAAGAATATGTGCTCGACTGGCTTATGGAATGCTATGATTCGCCTAAAAAATAAGACTCACATAGAAAAGCAATGATGGAAAAGAATCAGATTTTTGAAAATATTATGAGCCGTACATCGGTGAGAAGTTATACAGACATGCCACCACTCGCCATCGTGGTTTGCGGATGCCTTGACAAGACGCTGGAAGGCACAGAGCAGGAGTTCTGGATTCAAGACTGTTCGGCAGCCACGGAGAACATCCTGCTGATGGCTCACGGCCTGGGACTTGGCGGAGTATGGACAGCCCTCTATCCCCTGAAAGAACGATACGAGGGAATGCAGCAACTACTGCATCTGCCCAAGACGATGATTCCGCTCAACACCCTCATCATCGGATATCCGAAGAATCTGGCGGAAGCAAAGGATAAGTGGAAAGAGGAGAATGTATCCTATAATAAATGGATGGAGAAAAATTCATAATAAAGAAAAAGTATGAGTATCAAGGAGAATTATCAACAATATGTAAGCCGATATGCTTCTGAGGTGGCAGCCTTGAAGCGTAAGAATACGGGATTTATAACGGGAGAGTTGCTGGCTTTCGGTGGCATCCTCGCCTTCCTGATCTGCTATTTCGCATTGGATGGAGATACGCAGAACTATCTGATGGGGGCGACATTGTGCCTGATTGCCTATCTGGGTATCAGACGACTTGACGATAAGAACAAGGAAAAGATAGAGCATCTTTCGGCATTGCTCAAGGTTTATCAGGACGAAATCAAGGCTTGGGAGGGCGAATTCTCGCCTTTCGAAACGGGCGATTCCTATCAGAATCCGCAGCATCCTTATTCCTTCGACCTCGATGTCTTCGGCAAGAGTTCGCTGTTCAACCGCATCTGCCGAACCATCACATCGGGCGGTTCGGAGGCACTCGCCAGGAATCTTACCCGGGAAACGCCTCTGAGCCTGGAAGATATCAAAAGAAGAAGAGATTTGCAGAAGGAATTGGCTGGAGAAGGCGAAAACTGGCGAATGGAATTCCTGGCACTTGGCGAAAAGAACAGAAGCCAAACTGCAGATGGCAAAATGGTGAATGGCAAGATGAAGAAGATTGATTCTGCTGCGGTGGTGGATGCGATGCAGAAGGTTTCGAAGATGGAGGTGCCGGCATGGTTTGGATCTCCGATTTCGCTCGTTATCGGATGGCTGATGATTATCGGAGTCATCAGTTCCGTGATTTTATCGATATGCGATATGGTTTCGGTGGATTTCGCTTTGTGGTGGGTATTGGCACAATACATGGTGGTATTCTTCGTCTGCAAGCAGACACTTGATAAGATAGACAGCAATGGCGGCAAGCTTCGACATCAGCTCATCGCCTATGCCCAGATACTCCAGCTTATCAACAGGCGCAATTTCCATAGCGAATTAGGCAAGGAGGTGCAGGATTCTCTGGCAGATGCCCTGCCTTCCTTTGCCCAACTGGAAAAGATATTGAAGGGGTATGACAGAAGAGGCAACTTCCTGGGTCTTTTCTTCACCGATGCCTTCATGCTGAGCGATTTCTTCCTGGTTCGCAGTTTCCTGAAATGGAAGAATACCTATATGGTGAAGATGGAGGAATGGATGCATATCATCAGCGAGATGGATGCAATGGTTTCGATGGCGGATTTCAGATATAATCATCCGGAGGCTGAAGAGGCGGAATTTGTTTCGGGAAGTCCGGAAGCAGATACCGAAAGCGATGTTTCAGAAAATGCAGGAATCGGAAGTCCGGAAATCGTGTTCGAGGGTAAAAATCTCTATCATCCTTTCCTGGGGGCCAAAGCGGTGAAGAATGATCTCACCATCAAGGATGACAACTATTATATCATCACCGGAGCCAACATGGCGGGAAAGAGTACCTTCCTGCGTTCGCTGGGCGTGAACTATATCCTGGCGATGGCGGGTATGCCGGTATTTGCGGATCAGCTGAAGATTTCCCGTTTCAGATTGTTCTCGAGTATGAGAACCACCGATGATTTGACGCATGGCATCTCTTACTTTAATGCTGAGCTGATAAGACTGGAGGAGCTGCTGAAGTTCTGCAAGGAAAGTGCAGAGGGAATGTTCTGTAAGGAAAGTGCAGAGGGCAATAAGGAGCCACTCCGAACGCTGATTATTCTGGATGAGATTCTGAAGGGAACGAATTCGTTGGATAAGCTGAATGGTTCGAGAAAATTCCTAGAAGCCATCGCCAAGCAGCCGGTGAGCGGTATCATCGCTACCCACGATTTGGAACTCTCCAAGATGGAGAATGATGCATCAGGGAAATTCCACAACTATTGTTTCGAGATAGATTTGGGCACGGATGTTACCTATACTTATAAGATACAGAAGGGCGTAGCAAGAAACCAGAATGCCACCTTCTTACTGAATAAGATTCTGGAGAAATATTAGAATAAAAAGAGAAGAGGGTGTGTCATAAAGCCTGCCCTCTGCTGTTTTTAGGCACGGATTACACGGATTTTTCATGAGGCTATAATCGTATTATTTACATTAGCGGCATAAATCCGTGTAATCCGTGTAATCCGTGCCTTATCTATACCCTAGGCAAGATACTTATGACACCCCCTCTTTCCTTTTAAATAATACATGATAGCTCTACACTATCCAGTTATAACTCAACGCTATCCAGGCGGAATTTCAGCAAGCCGGCTGGCACCTTTACCATTACCTCATCACCTGCCTTCTTACCCAGAAGGGCCTTGGCGATAGGCGACTTGATAGAGATTTTTCCACTATGCAAATCTGCCTCGTGAGGATTCACGATAACATAACTCATGCTGCACTTGTTGGCGAGATTGGTAATCTTAATCTTGCTCAGCAAGCCAACGGTATCACTCTTCAATCGAGACTTGTCGATGACACGGGCATTCTCCAAGACCTTCTGCTTGAAGCTGATGCGGCTCAACAGTTTGCCCTGCTCACGCTTGGCAGCATGATACTCGAAATTCTCGCTGAGGTCACCCTTGTCGCGAGCCTCAGCAATTGCATCGCGAACGGCTGGCAACTCTACGTTTACCATGTGTTGAAGTTCGGCCACGAGCTCATCGTAGCCTTCTTGAGACATATATTCCATTTTTCCTTATTTTCTAGTTTCTTATTGTTCTTAATGAATGATGATTTTTAATTTCGGGGTGCAAAGTTACTTGTAATTCATGAAAACACCAAACTTTTTTAGTGAAAAAGTGAAGAAACTAAAGATTAGAAAAAAACAGAGGCATCCTAAATCATTATTTTTGAGTATTGCAGAATTCCATAAATCTTCTTACCTTTGCACTCCAATTATAGAATTACAAAAATGAGAGATAAAAAGAAGAAACATTTTACTTGGAAGAAATACCATCGTTGGTTCGGACTTGTACTGTCAGTATTCATGTTGGTATTCTGCGTATCAGGCATTATTCTGAATCATCGCCAGCTTTTCGCCGGTTGTGAGGTAAGCAGAAGTCTAATGCCATCGGCTTATCATATCAAGAATTTCAACAACGGCATCATCAAGGGTTCTATCAAGATCAATCACCGCATCAGCAAAACTCCAAGTGATTCCATCCTGGCGTATGGATATGGCGGCGTATGGCTTACCGATGCAGAGATGAAAACCTGGAAAGACTTTAATAAGGGATTACCCAAGAACGTGGATGGCAGGAATATCCGCAACATGGTACAGACGAAAAACGGAGAAATCTGGTGTGCAGCCATGATGGATGTATATCGCTTTGATGGAAAGGAATGGAAGATATTTCCGCTCGCAGACAATGAAGAGCGTATCGCTGACATTACATTGACCAAAGACAGCACAAGCATCATCGCCATAACCCGTTCTGCCGTTTATGAAATATCTGGTAAGAAGACGGATGCAACCAACGAAAAGAGGGATGCAATCAGCAAAAAGACGAATATTACCCGCAAAATCATCGGTCAACCAGAAGGTTTTGTTCCGGAAGTTACCCTTTTCAAGACCGTTTGGAACCTGCATAGCGGTGCTTTCTTCGGATTAGCCGGAAGATTGGTGGTGGATGCCATCGCCATCGTACTTATCATCCTTTCGATAACGGGCATCATCCTTTTCATTCTTCCTTATCGTATCCGCCGACAGAAGAGATTACAGGCAAGAGAAAAGATGCAGAAGCTTGGCAAACAGATGGTTTTCCATGCCAAATGGCATAATAAATTAGGATACACGACTATCATCCTTACGCTTTGGCTGTCAATAACAGGTATGTGTCTCCGTCCACCATTGATGATACCTCTGGCGATGAACAAAACCACAGAAAAGGTGAAGGATGGAAATGTCTGGCACGATAAACTTCGTGCTATCCGATGGGATGCAGCAGAGGGCAACTGGCTTGTTTCTACCTCAGAAGGATTCCTGAGAGTGGATGAGTATTTCCAGCATAAACCTATCTTATTAAATAAGGAGAAGGCACCAAAGGTAAGTCCGATGGGAGTGAATGTTTTCGAGAGTGACGGCAAGGGTGACTGGCTGATAGGATCATTCAGCGGCATGTTCCGTTGGAATCCGGAAAAGAATCTGATAGTAGATTATTTTACGGGGAAAGCCAACCAAGGAAAATCGATGATTCCGATTTCCAGTTCTTTGGTCAGCGGTTATTCCAAGGACTTCTTTGGAGGAAAAGAAGTGATTTTCGATTATAGCAAAGGGGCGAGCTTAGGTGAAACAACATCTACCCCCGAGTTGCTTTCTGCCACCCCCATGTCGCTTTGGAATGTGGCATTAGAACTCCATGTGGGTAGATGCTATTCTCCATTCTTAGGACCTCTTTCCGACCTTTTCGTCTTCATCTCCGGCTTGCTGATTACGCTGGTTTTGCTTTCCGGCTATATCTTATTAAAAAGGAGGAAGAAGAAAGGGCAAAAGCATTTATAAATCTTTGATATATAAAGCTTTTGCCCTTACAAGGCGACATTCTTGCTTATGCGTAACCCAGGGCGCTGCCCTGGGCTAGGAGCTTCTGCCCTTTACCTTTCCCTTCGGCCGGTGACCGTTGGTTCAGGGCGTGTAGGGCTAACTTACAAAAGCTCAGGGTGTGTAGAGTTTTAATAATACCTTTTATTCTCCCCAAACTTCCTCGGAAATCTCTCTAACCAGATCTATCTTTGCCCATTGCTCAGCATCGGTCAGTTTATTGCCGATTTCACAAGAGGCAAAGCCGCATTGAGGACTGAGGCTTAAGCGATTGAGAGGGATATACTTGGCAGCTTCGTGGATTCTGGCGATAACCGTAGCCTTATCCTCCAACACCGGAGATTTGGAGGTTACCAAACCCAGAACCACCTTCTTGCCATCTGCCACATACTTCAAAGGCTCGAAACCGCCCGAACGCTCGTCATCATACTCCAGATAGAAGGTATCCACATCCTCATGAGCGAAAAGATAAGGAGCCACGGCATCATAGGCACCTTTGGTGGCATAGCAGGAATGGTAATTGCCTCGGCATACGTGGGTATTGATAGTCAACCCCTCCGGCTTGCCTTCGATGGCAAGGTTGTCCACCTTCAGATATTGCAGGGCTTCCTGTTCAAGGGTGAAGCCGTAGCCCACCTTTGCTTTCCAGTAATCACTATCCACAATCATTCCCCAGGTGCAATCATCCAGCTGGATGGTGCGGCAACCGGCTGCATAAATCTCTTGGAAGAAGGTGCGATAAGCCTGGGCTATGTCTTCAATCAGCTGGGTGGTATTAGGATAGAACTTGCGGGTGTTCTCGGCATTCTTGCCACGAAACAGTTCCGCAAGAAACTGAGCCGGAGCCGGAACCGTCTGCTTTGCCTCGAAGATAAACTCACCCTCGGCATCCAACTCCTCAAACTGCTTCACAAACAGGAAATCCTTGATAAAAGGATGATTCTCACCGGTAATCTTGCCGGTCAGTTGGATAGAACCCTTGGTTGTCTCCTCGCCATGAAACTGATAGCCATGCTCCAGTTCGATATGTTCCACACCATTGAATCCCCACATAAAGTCGAGATGCCAATAGCTGCGGCGGAACTCGCCATCGGTGATATAAGGCAGATGATGCGCCTTCTGCTGCTTGACGACCTCTGTTATCAGACGGTCTTCGATGCTGCGAAGGTCGGTGGCAGAAATCTTGCCATCAGCAAACTTGGCTCTTGCTTCCTTCAACTCTGCAGGGCGCAAATAGCTGCCCACTGCCTCAAAATGTATATTTCTTGCGTTGCTCATTATTTTATCTCCTATATATTTTTAATGATGAATGACTCTTAATTTGCCATTATGAACGATTCTTAATTAGTCATTATCGGATGATGAACGGCTCTTTGCTTCCGGAATTGCGAGTGCAAAGGTAAGAGAAAGAATTTTATCTGCCAAATATTCTCCGTAATTCAGAAAAATATACTATCTTTGCAGCGTATTAAGTAAATCAGCAGAATATTATTCTGCAAAAATGAATAAAATCAGTAATAAAGAAACAATGGCTACAGAAGAAAATCTCGACGAAATCGACATTAAAATACTGAAGTTATTGCAGCAGAACTCCCGACTCACCGTCAAGGAACTTGCCGCAAGAGTACACCTCTCCCCTTCTCCCACCTTTGAGCGGCAGAAGCGATTGGAGCGTGAGGGATACATCCAGCGATATGGAGCGATAGTAGATCATCACAAGATGGGACACAACGTGATTGTGCTCTGTAATATCCGATTGAAACAACACACCCATGATTTGATTCAGCAATTCATGGATACCGTGCAAACCATCGACCAGATTACGGAATGCTACAACACCACCGGTGATTACGATTTCCAGATCAAGGTGTATGCCCGCGACATGAAAGCCTATCAGGACTTCATGCTCAACACCCTGGGAAATATCGACTGCATCGGAAGTCTCCATAGCATCATCGTAATTGGCGAAATCAAGGATTCGCATTATATTCCCGTAGCAAAATAAGGAGAAACGTTATGACTGCAAAAAGGATTTTAATAATATGCCTGTTTATTTCCATGCTTTTCTGCCTTCCAGCCAAGGCACAGAAACCAGGAGATATCGTCAGCGAACAAACCATCAGAAAACTGGGAGAGAAGCATTTCTTCTCCATCTCCCCCATCCCTGATGAAATTTTCTACCTGATGCAAGGGAAGACATACAAGAAGAACTGCGCCGTAAAAAGAAGCGAACTGAGATACCTGCGATGCCTGCATGTGGATAAGGACGGCAGGAAGATAGTGGGCGAAATGGTGGTGAACAAGGCGATAGCGGCAGATGTGCTCGCTATTCTCAAAAAGCTCTACGAGGCGAAATATCCGATAGAGCGGATGAGACTCATCGACTATTGGGATGCAGACGACGAAAGGGCGATGAGAGCCAACAACTCCTCCAGTTTCAACTTCCGCTTCATCTCGCATACCCATACCGTATCGAAGCATGGCAAAGGACTTGCCATCGACATCAACACTCTCTATAACCCCTACCACAAACGACTGAAAAACGGCAAGGATGTGGTGGAGCCAGCCACTGGCCGTCCCTATCTGGACCGCAGCAAGCATCATGTTTATATGATCAAGAAAGGCGACCTCTGCTACCGCCTCTTCAAGGCGAAAGGATTCCGATGGGGAGGTGATTGGAAACACAGCAAGGATTACCAGCACTTCGAGAAATAAGAATTCCCGATAAGATTTTGAGAAAAGACATTAAAGAAGATACTAAAAAGAAGACATAAAAAAGGCTATGCCCACGTTGTATCCCCTAAATAACAACTATTGGCATAGCCTTTAATTATCCTTCATTATCTTTTTTATTTTTATAATGAAATACAATTCAATCTTTTCTAACCTAATATAGAGAATTATTTAGTTATACCAAATTGAATTATAATCTCTACGTTCATCTTCCTCATTATAGAGGTTTTCGTACTCAAGGTTTTTTGCCTCAAAGGCTTCACGTGTTTGTTTCATAATAATACCTCCTATCTTCTTGTTTATAAACTCATTATAGTTTTCATTAGCAAAAATAGTAAAAAAACAAATAGGTCATGTCAATATTTCAGAAAACTTTTGTAATTTTGCACAGTGGGAGCAAAAAGTGCAAAACTCTCGCTCCATCATACCATATTTACATCTTTAAAAAGAAGCGTCATGAAGATATTGCATGTCTTACGGATTCATAAAATCAAGTGGCGACATTGGTTACTTTTAGCATTGTTCCTCCTCGTCACCCTTACCAAGATGATTCCTCTTTGGGGATTCCTCTATACCACTCGCATCTATCCGGTTATCGGAAAACTGCTCTCTCCCGTTTCCGGAATCATTCCTTTTGCTGTAGGCGATATTTTCATCGCTCTCAGTATCGCATGGGTTATTCTCTATCCGATATACGAGATAGGATGGAGAAAGAAAAAGGGTGTTTTCGGAAAAGTGATAGAGTATCTGCTTTGGGTATACGTATGGTTTTATCTGGCTTGGGGATTGAACTATTCTCAGCCGAACATCTATAATAGAATAGGTATGAAGCCCGTAGAAGTAAGCGAAGCCAAATTCAAGGCATTTGCCTACCAATATGCTGATACGCTCAACCGGTTAAGTGAAGAACGAAGAGTGAAGAGTGAAAAAATCAATAGTATTGTGGATAATGATTTGAAGAATCGGGTGAAAGATGCGATACTGACAGAATATAATAAAATAGGATATCAGGAAGGTATCAACCCACCTTTTAACCAGAACCCGCATGTGAAGACGATGGTATTCACCCCACTCAGTTCTATGGCAGGCGTCACCGGAAGCATGGGTCCTTTCTTCTGCGAATTTACGCTGAACGGAGATATTCGCTCTCATGACTATCCAGCCACATACGCTCACGAATTTGCCCATTTCCTGGGAGTGGCAAACGAAGGAGAGGCGAATTTCTACAGTTATATCGTATGCACCGCATCAGAAGATAAAGCAGTGAGATTCAGCGGATACTACCACATTTTCTTCCATGTATTAAATAATGTATTCAATATTCTTGGTGAAAAGGAGGGCGAGAAATATCTGAAACATATCCGACCGGAGATTATCCAATTGGCAAGAAGCGACCGCCAGTATTGGATCAGCAAGCGATGCAAGGCTTTGGATGCCGCTCAGGATTTCATCTTCGACCTCTACCTCAAGGGCAATCATGTGACAGAAGGCAGAAAGAGCTATTCGGGGGTCATCGGATTGATTCTTGCCTGGGAAGAAAAGAAAGCAATTCTGAATTATCAACAAGATAAAAAATAGGAAAAAGACGGTTGATGCATATTCCTGCACCAACCGCCATTCGCATATACCTGAATAGAAAGTAATTTCTTTTAAAAATTTCTTCTAGGTCTTGGCTTGCCGTCCTTTCCCATTCCTTTGCGAAGACCTTTCTGAGCAAAGCGTTTCATCATCTGGCGCTCTATCTCATAAACCCGCTGAATCTGCTGCTGGGTCAGGAACTGGGAATACTTCTTGTAATACTTCTGACGGATGTTGAGAATCTTCTCGCTCATCTCGAAGCGCTGCTTGATCTCCTGTTCTGTCTGAGCATCAGTCTTTACTTCGCCTTTCTTATGATGAAGGCGAGGTCCTAAAGCCCAAACTTCTTTCTGACACTCGGCATAGGTGTCAATAAACTTAGAGCTGGTCTTGTCATCAAGCCCCAAATCGTGAGCAATATATCGTGCCTGCTTTTCAGCCAACTGTTCACGAGAAAGGCGCTGCTTCTGATTAGGCGCCTGTGCACATACATTTGTTGTAACAGTCATCATAGCGATGACCATCATCAAAATACCTAAAATCTTTTTCATAATTCACCTTTTTATATATTATAGAATCTATTTATTATATATTACCGAGTCCGTTTATTCATCAAGAAAGACATCCTCCTGATAAACATTGAGCAAATAAGCCTGATCAGCAGAAGATAACTGAGCGAAAGCCTGATCTACCGCCTGCATCTCATTATCTGCCTGAGATGGCAGAGAAGAATGAGGCGCCATGAAATCGATGTTGAGTACCTGGAGTACTGCCACCGATGCTGCCACAGCCATTGCAGCCGTCCATATCACCTTCATCAGAGGGCGCTTCTTCAGCTGTCTCCTGACAGGTACTTGTTTGTCATCCTTCACCTGTTCCAGGATATTGGCTTCCATCTCCTTGAAGAATCCTTCTGGCGTTGAGTAAGGCATCCGCTTACCCACCTGGTCGAAGTCAAACTTCCCGGTTTTGTTGAAATCAAAATTTGTATCCATATTCTTTTCCATTTTGAATAACCATTTAAAAACTCACAGAACTCTCACTTAATCGTTCGAATTCATGTACTTGATAATTTTCTCCTTGGCAACATGATAGCTTGCCTTGATACTGGTTGGCGTGGAATCCGCAACCTTCGCTATTTCGTCGAACCCGAGTTCATCGTAATATCTCATATTGAATGCCAGCTGCTGCTTAGGCGGAAGCGAGAGAATCGCTTTCTGCAGTTTTACTGCCACCTTATCATCGAAGTCGATATAATTATCGGCTGGGATGAGACTGACGCCCGTTGAATCTGATTCCAGAGAAACTTCTTTCTGTTTCCGTTTGCTGATGAGCCGCAAAGCCTCGTTGGTAGCGATGCGGTAAATCCAACTTCTCAGTGAGCAGTCGCCCCGATATTGATTGAACGAGCGATAGATTCTCACAAAAGTTTCCTGCGAAGCATCCTGTGCATCATCATGCGAAACCACCAATCGGCGTATGTGCCAGTAAACCGGTTCCTGATACTTCATCATCAGCATTCTGAATCCGTTCTCCGGGCATTTCTTCAGCGTATCCACTATGCCTTTGTCATTAATACTCATATTCGTTTATTTTCATGAACGTTACGATTATATGACCTGCAGAAAAGGGAAAAGTAAAAAGCGGGATGCATTTTTTCGATACCAGCTTAATTTTTCCTCCTCTTTTCTCTTTTAATATCATAGAGAAGAGAAAAAAGGGAGCTATTCTTCCTGTTTCTCAAAGAAAAAGTATATATTTGCAAACGGATTGCGGATATCAAAAAGATATATCGATATGAAGAAAGAAAAGAATTTTTCAGAAACTGATTTTCAGAAGAAGACATTGGAAAGCTTATCGGATGATGAGATTCTGCAGGGCTTCAAGGATGCCGATGCGAGAATCGTAAGGGAGTATTACTACGGATACTGCCGGGTGGCTTATTGTATCTACGATAAGCGATATGACCTGCAGCACAAGCCGGGCATGGACTTCTTCTCGCTGGCCCACGAATATTATCTCTATCTTTGCGAACACGACTTCAAGCCTCTGGAAGACCGGAAGCCGAGCATGTCGCTCAAAACCTGGATGGTGAATGGTTTCCGCTTCCTGCTGCTGGATAAACTGAAGGAAGTGGTAAAGGAGCATCGCTTCGAGAGTTTCGAAGCAAGGCAGGAAAGCCGCAAGATGCAGTTTGACGTGACCGACAACCAGTTTGAGCACGATCTTTATCAGACGATAGAGGACATCGGCAATTTCTATTATGGCAGAGACAGCAAGAACAGCATCATTCTGAAGATGCTCTATATAGAGGGATTCCGGGGCAAGGACGTAGCCGCACAGTTGGGCATTTCCCATTCTGCCGTTACCCAGCGTTGTCAGAAGATGATGCACGATGTGGTGATTCCTTATTTCAAGAGATACTTCGATGCATCGGAATACGGAAGCTATCTGTCGTTCGGCGATGAAGACGCATCAGTTTCCAGTGCTCCTAAGATGTCGATGCCGAGAATGATGTCCGAATGCAAGTGCTGCGAGGAAGCGACTGATAATAGCAATAACATATTTAATAATAAGAATAATATGGAAGATATGAAGAAGGGAAGAATCACTCCTAGCTGGATTGATTCATTGAAGGAGAACGAGATTTTTGTGTTTGGCAGCAATCTGGCTGGCATGCATGGTGGTGGAGCTGCCCGCATTGCCCGCCTGCATTTCGGTGCCGTCATGGGCAAGGGTGTAGGCTTGCAAGGCCAGAGTTATGCCATCCCTACGATGCAGGGCGGCGTAGAAACCATTCGTCCATACGTGTACAGATTCATCGCCTATGCCAAGCGACATCCCGAGAAGCATTTCCTAGTAACTCCAATAGGTTGCGGCATCGCCGGTTTCGAAGCCGAAGACATCGCCCCATTGTTCGAGAAGGCAAAGGAGATGAAGAACATCAGCCTTCCGGAAAGTTTCTGGGAGGTGATAGAGTAAAGTTATAGATATAATTAGCAGTTTATGTTAGGAGCAATAATAGGAGATATTGCTGGCTCAAAATATGAGTTCAACAATACGTTTGATTATGATTTCGAGATGTTCGGCGAAGGATGCGACTTCACCGATGATACTATTTGCACAGTGGCGATAGCTGATGCGATATTGAACGGACGAAGCTATCAGGAAAGCCTGCTGGATTGGTGCCGCCGCTATCCTTCTCCAAAAGGAGCGTATGGCGGAAGATTTGCGGGGTGGATTCATTCTCTTGATCCGCAGCCATATAATAGTTTTGGCAATGGTTCGGCAATGCTAGTATCACCGGTAGCTTGGCTATTCGATGACCTGTCGCAGGTTTTGGAAGAGGCAGAGAAAACGGCTCTTCCTACTCATAACCATCCCGAAGGAATCAAGGGAGCCAAAGCCGTGGCTCATGCCATCTGGCATTTCCGCAAGAGCAGATTCTCAGAAGAATCTAAGGAGTGTAAAGATAAGAATTCTAAAGAATCTGATGATGAAGCAATGAAAGCCTTCAAGAATATCGCCCGCAGCTATTATGAGGATTTCGAAACACGAGATTATCCGAAAGGCAAGTTCGACGAAACCTGCATGGATGCCGTGCCATTATCCTTCTATCTCCTCTCGCAAGCCTCATCCTTCGAAGATGCTATCCGCCTAGCCATATCTCATGGCGGCGATAGCGATACCATCGGAGCCATCGTTGGCTCCATCGCCGAAGCACGATTCGGTATTCCGCAAGAGATTAAGAACAGAGCTATGGAATATCTGCCGGATGAGATGCAAGATGTATTGAAACAATTTGCAGGGAAATGCGAAATAAAGCCCAAATAATTTGGTGTTATCGAAGAAAAGTCTTAACTTTGCCCCATACATATTAAAAAAGTAAGATTATGCAAGAATATCAATTGGATTTCGTAACCTATTGCGTTGGCAACTTAGCCGACCGATTGAACATGAGTGCCAGTAAGGTATATAAGATGTTACGGTCAACAGATATCTTAAATGGCTATATGATACCCTGCTATGATGTGCTCCATACTTTCGGCAAGGAATACATCATGGACGATTTGATTAGCTTGTTAAAGAAACGAGGAGCATTGAAATGAAAGTTTATCACGCATCAAAATTCATCATAGAATCACCAGACATTTATCATTCTCGTGATTTATTGGATTTCGGCAAAGGATTCTATCTGACATCACTCGTCGAACAGGCGAAGAAATATGCCCAGCGATTCATCTTCCAAGGCGACAAAGCATATCTTAACCAATACATCTTAGATGAAAACTTAGACAGAGAATATAAGATAAAAGAGTTTATTGGCTACAACGAAGAGTGGTTAGATTTCGTTGCTTTATGCCGAATTGGGAAACAAACAAATAAGTTTGATATGGTTACAGGTGGTATAGCAGATGATAAGGTATTCAATACCATAGATCTTTACTTCTCCGGTAACATCAGCAAAGAAGAAGCACTTAAACGCTTAAAGTTTATCCATCCCAATCACCAGATATGTATTTTAAATCAAGATATTCTAAACAAGCATCTGCACTTTCTTCGGTCAGATGAAATAATATAAGGAGGACTCTTTATGGAAGCAAACAAGACTATACTTCAAATGAAATATGCTCGCATAGTATCTATCTTTGCAGAGCAAATAGGCATTACATTGGAAGATGCCCTAGATTTCTTTTATACTTCTTCTATTTATCAGATGATGAATGAAGGCATTGCAGACATGCATTGCAGAAGCGATGGATATTTGGCAGAATTAATCAAAGAAGAGTGGAAAAAGAAAGACAAGACAGCATCGTTCAATATCTGCTCCGACAATTTCAGCAATTCTACAGAAAGGATCACAAACGTTCTTAAGCCTAAAAATATTTAGCCTTAAGGGAAAATAATCACCATCAACTTTTCACGGATATTCCTTTCAAACTCCAAGGCTTCGCAGGAATAGGCAGAGGATTCACATGTCACACAAAAAAATGTAACATGCGAAATAAAGCCCAAATAATTTGGTGTTATCGAAGAAAAACCGTAATTTTGTGGCAATTAAAACAAGTAAATATGACGAATCATGATTTTTGGATGTCCATCAGTGACATAATCAATGAAGGATTTACATCTGAAGGTCTAGCAAAATTAGATGATTATGCAGAACAATTCAGTACTGGAAAGATCTTATATAAACGATTTTCACCGTCAGAACAGTATGGGTGCCGTGAAGGAGGTAGAATCCATGTTATTGCATCCTTACTCGCGGGAGCAGAAGTTGGCACAGATCAACTCTCTGCGCCAGAAGGCAGTTTCAAAAGAGAGCAGCAACTCGGAAAGATCCAAGAGAAGAGAATAGAAGATTGGGCGAAAAAATCGATCAAGGCGGAGAAGCCATTGTGTTTGACAATGGTAATAAAGTATTAAAGGCTATCGGGTTAGATTATTTCATCCAGCCTATCTTGGCCTTAGATAGAATCTCTTTGCACAATGCTTATTTCGAAGAAACAGAAATGAATGTATTGGGATTTGGCAGAAATACCAATAAAGATTTTATGGTGATAATAGAACAACCTTTTATTCACGGCAAGATGATGACTGACACTGAGATTGCAACTTTCGTGGAACAAATGGGTTTTAAATCTATCAATCCTAGAAATTGGACCTTTGCAAATAAGGATATTTATCTTAGCGATATGCATGATGAGAATGTTCTTCGTACTCCAGACGGACATATTTGCGTAATAGATTGCGATATACGTATCAATATCCCAGAACTCAGGACAGGAGGAACTCGTATTTTAACCAACGAAGTAGAATTTCAATAAGCCTAATTATGAGGGCTTAAATTACGTCATGCCTGATTAAGAACTTACTTGAGAGTAGGCAGAACGTCTTGGAAACTGCATCGGGATGTAGTAGACTGTACGTCGGGACGTATCAGATGCTACGTCGGGACGTAATTTCTTCTACGTCGTCAGTCAAAATTGCAAAAAAGAGATTGAAAACGCCCAGCATTGAACCGGGGAAAAGTTTTTTTGTTCAATGCTTTCTTATTTTTAGTCCCAAAATTCCTCTAAAACACCTATATTTCGCTGATTTTATGGCAATATATGGCAGATTATGGCAATTCTTGAAAAAAACAATTATAATACAGCAGATAGAAAAACACTAATCCTTTTCAATATTCCATCTGTTGCAAAAACAAAAAGGGTGCGCCATTGCCTTATAACACACCCCTCATATTATAATTTAGTTTACTCGCTTGCGGGTAATTCTCTGCTTATACTGAGGTCCATCCTTTATTTCTCCTCAAAATAACTGCCTGCTTCCATCTTGCAATCCATCGCACGGCACTTGTTGTAGCGCTCTCGGGCTCTGTTTTCTCTGGCAAACATCGCCTTGGTGCCAGCCTCATCTTCTGAGAACTGCAAGTGGTTGTCGATGCCCATACCATGAGCTATGTTCTCCACATCAAGATCATCGGTGCCGATGAAGGTAAAGGTCCAGTTCTGCTTCTTCAACTTCTCAATGAGGTTCTTGATCATCTTCAAATCATACTCCTCGCTGCAGTTCTCCTCACCATCTGTAATGATGGTTACCAATACGCTATCATCCTCGGTGGTCAGGGCGTTGATCTTGGCGATGCCCATGCCGATGGCATCATAAAGAGGGGTGCCGCCACATGGGTTGTAATCCCTTGATTTCAAAGGCTTAGTATGATGAGCAGACACATTATCATAAAACAGATTCTTGTGGGTGCTGTCGAAGGTGATGAGCGTAACCCGCTGCTCCATGTCCTTATGCGTCTTCTGCATTTTCTGAATCGTGGTCAGGGTCTCGTTGATGCCCACCAGTGCCTGGCGCTCGATAATACTCATGCTGCCACTCTCATCCACTACCAAAAGATTGAATACTCGTTTCATAACTTGTTTCTCCTATTAATATTAATTGTTCAACATAATCTTATCTGTAAGAAGAGGAATCTTCCCTGCTTCTATTTATCCCTTTAAAGAAAGATTAGAGGGAAAAATTAAGAAAAGGTACATAAAAAATTTGCTTGTATCGTTATTTTTTGTAATTTTGCAGAAAATAAGAAACAAGAGTATGGGCAATATGAAATATCCGATAGGCATACAGAGCTTTGAGAAAATCATCACAGAAGGATATCTTTATATAGATAAGACTCAGATGATTTATGATATGGTAGAAAATGGCAAGATTTACTTTCTGAGTCGTCCCAGACGATTTGGAAAGTCACTTCTCGTATCTACACTGGAATGCTATTTCCAAGGAAGAAAAGAACTGTTCAAGGGCCTAGCCATTGATCATCTGGAAACCGACTGGAAACAATATGCGGTATTCCACCTTGATTTCAACGGCAAGGATTTCACACAAGCAGGTCAGCTGGAGAAGACGCTGATTGATTTCGTTGAATCGCAGGAGGCCATCTATGGCAAGGCTCCCTTTGCTTCCACCCTCGGCGACAGATTCATTGGCGTACTGAGAAATGCCCACGAAAAAACAGGACTTCGCGCCGTTGTCCTTATTGATGAATACGACAAGCCTCTGCTAGACGTATTGGATTCTACACTGAAAACAACCGATGCAGATGGCAACAAGCGGCTGTTGGAAGATAGGCATCGGGAAATTCTGAAAGGTTTCTACAGTGTATTCAAGGCTGCCGACAAAGACCTGCAATTCGTTCTGCTTACGGGAGTTACCAAGTTTTCGCAAGTAAGCGTATTCAGCGGTTTCAACCAACCCGAAGACATCAGCCTTTCTGCCCACTTCGATACGCTTCTCGGCATCACTGAAGACGAGTTGCAATCAACCTTTGCGCAGCAAATCACAGAAATGGCCGAGGAATATGATGTTTCAAAGGAAGATATGCTGATAAAACTGAAACGCCAGTTTGATGGTTACCATTTCAGCCGCAGGATGCGAGGCGTATATAATCCTTTCAGTATCTTGCGCGCCTTCAAGGAAATGCTCATCGATGACTATTGGTTCAAAACGGGTTCGCCCACCTATCTGGTTCGCCTGCTAGCTCATAGCGATGAAAACATCAACGAACTGGTGGGGAAATATTATCCCACCAAGGATTTCGACGATTACAAGGCCACCGTAGAGCGTCCTTTGCCAATGATATATCAAAGCGGATATCTGACTATCAAGGGATGGTCAAGGAATACCAATTCCTATCTGTTGGATTTTCCGAACGATGAAGTAAGAAGGGGATTCATCAGTTTGCTGGCTGCAGATTATCTGAAACCAAAGGTTTCACCAGATTCCTGGGTTCTACAGGTAATCGAAGCATTGGGAAAGGGAGAATGCAAAAAGCTGCATCAGCTGATGGTTTCTTTCTTTGCCAGCATCCCTTATTCCCAACGAAGAAAAGATGATGAACGTGAGAAGGAGCGTTATTTCCAATATACATTCTATCTGGTATTGAGGATGATCAGCTCCTATACCATCTTCATTGAAAAAGAACAGAGCGAAGGAAGAGTAGATTGCATCATAGAAACTCCTCTATACATTTATATATTTGAGTTTAAGAGGGATGGAAGCGCAAGAGAAGCACTCCAGCAAATCGAAGATATGGGATATGCTCGGGAATATTTATCAGATAAGAGAAAGATATTCAAGATAGGATGCAGTTTCTCATCAAAAACAGGAACAATAGATGATTGGGGAGAGAACTGAATCTCTCTCCGATTGCATTTTATAAATCACATATTTATTATATAAGGAGATAAGGAGATGAAAGAGATATTGATAGTAAGCATTGGCAGCTTCTTCGGAGGCGGCATGAGATATTGGGTATCGAAGATGGTGCAATCCTGCACGGTGATTGCCTTTCCGTTCGGAACGATGGCGGTGAATGTGGCAGGATGCCTCATCATCGGGTTTCTCTCAGGATTGAACTGGAGGGAAGGGGGATGGATGTCGCCATCTGCCAAACTGCTGCTTACCACGGGATTCTGCGGAGGATTCACTACCTTCTCTACCTTTATAAACGAGGGAGCAGGACTGATGAAAGAAGAAAATTACCTCTATATGATGCTCTATCTCTTCGGAAGCCTGGCGCTGGGACTTATCGCCGTGCTCACCGGGCATTATCTGGCGAAGATTATCGCATAAAAGACTTCGGAGAGCAGAAAGAAGAAGAGCCCGGATTGCCGAGAAAGAAGACCGGAGAATAAAAAGAAGAAGAGCCTCGGATTATCACATAAAATACAGAAGATAGTATTCCATCAAATGAAGAAATGATGAAAATACTATCTTTTTTATTATTTTATATTTTCAAAATGCCTTAATTACGAAATTTATTCGTAAATTTGCAGAAATAATCTGCACTCGACAATTTGAAAGCAAGCTTTCATCATGCTCGTTTGCTTAATTTTTGCACCAATGAATACATTAGATACCAACAATATAAAATGGAGCGAGAATGTAATCATCGCTGACGCCGATTATATCGACCGAGTGGCTTTCGACCTGATAGTCAACTTCGAACGAATGATTAACCGTCGCATCCAACCAGCCGATATGGCACAATGGGCAGTCTGCATTGCCCTTGATGGAGGTCTGAGAGAGGGCGAGCACGAGACACAGGTTGTGCTTATCCACGACAAGCAGTCGATGGCGATGAAGAATTTCCGCCCTGCCAACTATGAGAAGGATCTGAACGCTCAGGCTTTCAAGGATGATAAGCTCGGAGAATTCATCATCTCTTCTTATCCTACAGAGGAGAAGATGGTAGGCAAGGATGACTTCCTCGTAGATGTGGCACGCACCGTATGCAACGCCAAGGAGGTGAAGCGAGTGATGGTAATCCCAAATTCTGAGGATGGAGATGCTTACGACCGACTCCGCGAGATACTCCGTAAGGTAGATGACGATGACAGGCGCATCACCCTCTTTGCCATGCAGCCCATGCCAGGCGGCAACTTCAGACAGGAGATTCTCGGTTATTCGCTCATGAATGCCCTGGGAATTTCGGCAAATGAGATAAAGTAAACATTAAACACTTAACATTAAAGATAAAAAATGAGTAGAGTACTTATGATTGGCGCAGGTGGCGTGGCTACCGTAGCTGCCTTCAAGATCGTCCAGAACCAGGACGTTTTCACCGAGTTTATGATTGCTAGCCGTCGCAAGGAAAAGTGCGATAAGCTAGTTAAGGATATCCACGCAAAAGGCTACAAGATGGATATTCAGACAGCTGAGGTGGATGCCGACGACGTTGAGCAGTTGAAGGCTCTCTTCAATAGCTACAAGCCTGAACTTGTCATCAACCTCGCTTTGCCTTACCAGGATCTCACCATCATGGATGCCTGTCTGGCTTGCGGTTGCAACTATATGGATACCGCTAACTATGAGCCTAAGGACGAGGCTCACTTCGAGTACTCATGGCAGTGGGCTTACAAGGATAAGTTCGAGCAGGCAGGTCTCTGCGCTATCCTCGGCTGCGGTTTCGACCCAGGTGTTTCCGGCATCTTCACCGCATACGCTGCCAAGCATCACTTCGATGAGATTGAGGTGCTCGACATCGTGGATTGCAATGCCGGTAACCATCACAAGGCTTTCGCAACCAACTTCAACCCTGAAATCAATATCCGCGAGATTACCCAGAAGGGACTCTGGTATAAGGATGGCGAATGGATTGAAACCGACCCATTGTCTATCCACAAGCCTCTCACCTACCCTAACATCGGCCCTCGCGAGAGCTATCTGATGCACCACGAAGAGTTGGAGAGCCTGGTAAAGAACTACCCTACCATCAAGGAGGCACGCTTCTGGATGACCTTCGGCCAGCAGTATCTCACCTACCTCGACTGCATTCAGAACCTCGGCATGAGCCGCATCGACGAAATCGAGTACGAGGCTCCATTGGCAGACGGTTCCGGCAAGACAGCCAAGGTGAAGATTGTTCCATTGCAGTTCCTCAAGGCTGTATTGCCTAACCCACAGGATCTCGGTGAGAACTATGATGGCGAAACATCTATCGGTTGCCGCATCCGTGGTAAGAAGGATGGCAAGGAGCGCACCTACTACGTTTATAACAACTGCAAGCACCAGGAGGCTTACAACGAAACCGGTATGCAGGGTGTCAGCTACACCACAGGTGTGCCAGCCATGATTGGTGCCATGATGTTCCTCAAGGGCATCTGGAAGAAGCCAGGCGTCTGGAACGTAGAGGAGTTCGACCCAGATCCATTCATGGAGCAGCTCAACAAGCAGGGATTGCCATGGCACGAAGTGTTTGATGGCGATTTGGAAATTGACTAAACTTTAAACTAAATAAGATATGGCAAAAGAAATGCAAGAGGGAAAATTGAATCCCAATGAAGGCAAGCTGAAAGCCCTTCAGGCAGCCATGGCAAAGATAGAAAAGGACTTCGGTAAGGGCTCTATCATGAAACTCGGCGATGAGCACGTTGAGAATATCGAAGTTATCCCTACAGGTAGTATCGCTCTCGACAATGCACTGGGCGTAGGCGGTTATCCTAAGGGACGTATCATCGAAATTTATGGTCCGGAATCTTCCGGTAAAACAACATTGGCTATCCATGCCATCGCAGAGGCTCAGAAGGCTGGCGGTATCGCTGCTTTCATTGATGCTGAGCATGCTTTCGACCGTTTCTATGCGGCTAAATTGGGCGTTGATGTTGATAACTTGTGGATTTCACAACCAGATAACGGTGAGCAGGCGTTGCAGATTGCCGACCAGCTGATCAGTTCTGCTGCTGTAGACATCGTAGTTGTTGACTCTGTAGCCGCCTTGACTCCTAAGAAGGAAATCGAAGGCGATATGGGTGACAATGTGGTAGGTCTTCAGGCTCGATTGATGAGTCAGGCACTCCGCAAGCTCACTTCTACCATCAGCAAGACCAACACTACCTGTATCTTCATCAACCAGTTGCGCGAAAAGATTGGTGTTATGTTCGGCAACCCTGAAACAACCACCGGTGGTAACGCTTTGAAATTCTATGCATCTGTTCGCCTGGACATTCGCAAGGCAACAGCCATCAAGGATGGCGATGAGGTAGTAGGTAATCAGGTTCGCGTAAAGGTTGTGAAGAACAAGGTGGCTCCTCCTTTCCGCAAGGCTGAGTTCGACATCATGTTTGGCGAAGGCATCAGCCGTGCCGGTGAGGTATTCGGTCTGGCAGTAGCCAACGACATCATCGAAAAGAGCGGCAGCTGGTATAGCTATGGCGGTTCTAAACTCGGACAGGGTGCCGATGCCTGCAAGGCATTGCTCAAGGATAACCCTGAGCTTCTCGACGAACTGGAGGCTAAGGTTCGCGAAGCACTTTCTGCCAAGGAGCAGAAATAAAGTAAGATAAGGTTTTACACCTTATTATATATAGGAGTTTTATCTGAAAAGAAAGATTTCTCAATCATATTACAGGAATCAAGATAGGGAGAATGCGACATTTTATCGCCTCCTATATCTTGATTCCTTTTATTTTGTCAGCATCATCTGACACCTTGTCAGCCACCTTGAACTAAAATTCCCTTGGCACATGCTTTGTTATTAAGGAAAGCGTGAACGCTGAGTTCAGGAGGTTCCCGACAGATGCATATCTTCGGCAGACTTCCCCGAAGGCAGCGATTCATGAGATAAATAACATATTAATAACGAAAAAATAAAAAAAAGATATAATCATGGGAAAAGTAATTGGAATTGACTTGGGTACCACAAACAGTTGTGTTGCCGTTTTCGAAGGTAGCGAACCAGTTGTAATCGCTAACAGTGAAGGTAAGCGTACTACTCCATCAGTAGTAGGTTTCGTTAAGGATGGTGACCGCAAGGTAGGTGATCCTGCTAAGCGTCAGGCCATCACAAACCCTAAGAACACAGTATATTCTATCAAGCGTTTCATGGGTGAGACATACGCTCAGAGCCAGAAAGAGGCTGAGGCAATGCCTTATATAGTAGTAAACGAGGGTGGTTATCCACGTGTTGAAATCGAGGGTCGCAAATATACTCCACAGGAGATTTCTGCAATGGTTCTCCAGAAGATGAAGAAGACTGCAGAGGATTATCTCGGACAGGAGGTTACAGATGCTGTTATCACAGTTCCTGCTTACTTCTCTGACTCTCAGCGTCAGGCTACTAAGGAGGCAGGTCAGATTGCAGGTTTGAACGTTCAGCGTATCGTAAATGAGCCTACAGCCGCAGCTTTGGCTTACGGTGTTGACAAGGCTAACAAGGATATGAAGATTGCCGTATTCGACTTGGGTGGTGGTACATTCGATATCTCTATCCTGGAGTTCGGTGGCGGCGTATTCGAGGTACTTTCTACCAATGGTGATACTCACCTGGGTGGTGATGACTTCGACCAGGTAATCATCAACTGGTTGGCTGATGGCTTCAAGGCTGAGGAAGGCGTAGATCTCCGCAAGGACCCTATGGCTATGCAGCGTTTGAAGGAAGCTGCTGAAAAGGCTAAGATTGAGTTGTCAAGCTCTACATCTACAGAAATCAACTTGCCTTACATCACAGCCGTTGACGGTATGCCAAAGCACTTAGTTAAGACTTTGACCCGTGCACAGTTCGAGCAGTTGGCTCACAACCTGATTCAGGCTTGCTTGGTACCTTGCCAGAATGCCGTTCGTGACGCTAAGCTCTCTACATCAGATATCGACGAGGTTATCCTGGTTGGTGGTTCAAGCCGTATCCCAGCCGTTCAGACACTCGTTAAGAACTACTTCGGCAAGGAGCCTTCCAAGGGTGTTAACCCTGATGAGGTAGTAGCAGTAGGTGCAGCTATCCAGGGTGCCATCCTGAACAAGGAAGAGGGTGTTGGTGACATCGTATTGCTCGACGTTACTCCATTGACTCTCGGTATCGAGACCATGGGTGGTGTAATGACCAAGCTCATCGATGCTAACTCTACCATCCCTTGCAAGAAGAGCGAGGTATTCTCTACAGCAGCTGATAACCAGACAGAGGTTACCATCCACGTATTGCAGGGTGAGCGCCCAATGGCAGCTCAGAACAAGAGCATCGGTCAGTTCAACTTGACAGGTATTGCTCCAGCTCGCCGTGGTGTTCCTCAGATTGAGGTTACCTTCGATATCGATGCCAACGGTATCTTGAACGTATCAGCTAAGGATAAGGCTACCGGTAAGGAGCAGAGCATCCGCATCGAGGCTTCATCTGGCTTGAGCGAGGACGAGATCAACCGCATGAAGGCTGAGGCAGAGCAGAACGCTGCTGCTGATAAGGCTGAACGCGAGAAGATTGACAAGATGAACCAGGCAGACAGCATGATCTTCACCACCGAGAACTTCCTGAAGGATAACGGTGATAAGATTCCTGCAGACAAGAAGCCAGGCATCGAGCAGGCATTGCAGCAGTTGAAGGATGCTCACAAGGCTGGTGATGTTGCAGCCATCGATTCAGCTATCAACAACTTGAACACCGTCATGCAGGCTGCTTCTCAGCAGATGTATCAGGGCGGTCAGCAGGCAGGTCCTCAGGGCGGTCAGCAGGCACAAGGCGGCAACAATGGCGCCCAGGATGTTCAGGACGCTGACTTCGAGGAGGTTAAGTAAAGTCAATAAAATGACATAGAAACAAAATAAATATTATCGGGAAAGCCGTGTAACTCAATGAGTTGCACGGCTTTTCTGTTTCTTAACAATTCTAAAGTTTTTTGGTTGTCTCAGAAAAATTACCAATAGTTGCCACTATGCGAAGTTCATAAAAAAATACATGATTCAAAAATAAGAAAGTTAGTATTATGGCAACAGTAAAAGTAAAATTCAGAGCATCCTCAGTGCCAGGAAAGGAAGGCACATTGTATTATCACCTCATCCAGTCACAAATAGATTGGAAGATGAAGCAGATGCAGTGCATTGGTACCAGGAATAACTACGCCAATGCCGCCAAACGAGCCATTACTGTAAAGGATATTCGCAAGATAGAAAAGTTGGACTTGCCAAGAGGATCATCCCTTGACAAGACACGAGACCAGTTCCTGCTCAGCTTCTATCTGCGAGGCATGGCATTCGTAGATATGGCGTTCCTAAAGAAGACAGACCTGAAATTTGGTTTGGTGAGTTATAACCGCCGCAAGACCCACCAGAATATCAATATCGAGTGGATGAAACCGATGCAAGCCATCATCGACAAATCGGAAAGATGATAGGCTTGAAGATACCATTGAAGTGTATACCTTTGTAAAGGAACTATCATAAATTCACCCGCAAAACCACTTTGTGGAAATGTTTAGCAAACTTCGCCCATTCTTATTAGGAATGATATAACTAAATGCAAAAATACTAATTTTCCCTGAATTATCTGTCAAATTTAATTATTTTTTTGTATATAACTCCCAAAATATACTACAAATGTTTAGCTAATCGGCATTATATGCTTCCTCTAAATTGCGGATTTTCGTTTGTTTCCGAATGCTTTGCTCATTCCTAATAAGAATGAGCAACGAATGTAAAAAAATAAGCATGTGCAAGATTATATCGGCTAATGCTCATAAGATATTAAGATTATGCATAATAATATAAAAGAAGCCAGGCTTCCTCAATCATCATGTATGGTTGTAGCCAAGAACATAAAGTAGAACGAGAATATGACGCAGGATTGCTTGAATTCACCTTCTACAGCCGACGTAAGCAAGCGCTTACCAAAGGGCATCAACATTACTGGGGCTGATAAAAAATCGGATCCAGGTATAGAAGGAATGCCTTGGGGTTATCTGTTTATCCATAACAAGACAGCCCAGGTTTTTGAAAAAGAAATGGAAACCTATAATAAGAAAAATCCCAATTCTTCCCATGCTTGTTTTATCCATCGTTCTTACACATACAGACAAAAGAACGAGAACGGAGGAGTAAAGAAAGAATTGAAGCCAACCATTAGCGGACTTGTCTTCTTGCAGGGCAAAACTGGCGACCTGCAAGATTTTCTAAGAGCATATTACCCACAATACCATTTAGTAAATGACAGATGCAAGGGTGAGCCTGCATCTATTAGTAATCAGGTGATGCAACCTTTCATGACTGTCCTGAAAGACAATCCTGAGAGAGTGACCTTTCTTAGAGACCCATTCGAGAAATTTGCCAAAGACCATGTAAAACTACGTGTGAAAACAGGCATTTTCAAAGGATGCGAGGGATACATCGTCCGTATCGACCGTGACCGTCAGCTCGTCTTTGACTTCGGAGGCTACGCTGTAGCCATTCGTGGATTATACAAAGAGGACTTTGCAGTGGTGGAAGAATAAGGCATGGACTTGATGATAACGTATATCACCAAGCCCACGAACACTAATCACAACTCTTCTATCCACCCGAACACGGCATGGGTATCAAGACAAGGACATTCCTTTGGTGTGGTACCCGGCAAGTCACGATGCCCCACAATCTTCGCTTTCGGAAAGAGCTTGTGCAGATTGATGAGCAAATCAGCGATTCGCTCCTCCTGCTCTTTGGTGAGCGTATTGGCAGGTTTGCCATGCTCGTCCAGTCCACCCTCATAGCAGATGCCGATACTGCATCTATTATAAGGTACACAATGAGCACCCACTTCCAGCAACATTCTGTGCTGCGTCTTCTTACCATCCTTTCGGATATAGAAGTGATAACCAATGCCACGGAAGTGGCGAGCCAGATGGTCACGGAGCAACATTTCCTCCGTATAGTCTCGGTCACATCTCGTAGCCGAGCAGTGAATAACGAGGTATTTCACCTCCTCTTCCGTCATCATTTGAAGTCTTCTCATGATATTTATACATTATAAATTATACATCAATAGTTCGTTAATAATTCAATAATGTGCTAAGCAGCTATACGCTGTAAGCACGAGAGATCTTTGAAAATCTTGCTAATTAAAGTTCGGTTCGGGGTGTACCCACTTGCT
>NZ_JBQKLN010000021.1:0-62472 GCF_052116205.1 Prevotella sp. Sow4_E9_plate
AAGGACATTGATGCTTGGACTACCGAGCACTTGTCCAAAAACTGGGTGACAGAACGAACCAAAACACTCAAACAAGTGAGTTAATATTGGAACATAGAACTGGACACCCTACTTATTAATATAATAATGTATCACGAATTAGAAGACATACACCAGGTTGAGTGCCGCCTTGGTAGGGCCTACGTAGTGATGATCCTTGTCATTCTCGAGTCTCTCACCGCATTGTGGACATTCGTATTTATCCGCTTTTGAATAAACGTATCCCACTCCGAGTTCAGCCTCGAAGTTCCAATGCTTAGATAGTGCCCAGGTATAGCCGTATGCAATACCTGCACCAACGAACCATCCTTCGTATCTATAATCTTTCAATTTGGAGAAGTCGGTACCTAGGAACTTGAAATCAAGATCTACGTTACCAATATTATGAGAACCTCCAAGAGCGTGGAAACCGATGAAGGAGCCCATCATCTTATTGCAGAACCAGTATCTGGCTTCTGGCTGAACAAGCCAATGCTGCCATTTCTTGTTCTTGGAAAATGTCCAAGGGTTGTAGTTGCCGGATACATCCAAAGTCCATTTTGGTGAAAGGCCGAATTCAAAACCGAGATTTATGGTGCTGGTTGCATCATAAAGGAGGTTTGTTTTCAAGGCCGCATTCTGAGCGATGGCTGGGCAGATGAAGCTGCTTACAGCCAGTAGCGCAATTAAAATCCTTCTGTTCATACTTAAAATCCTTTAATGATTTAAGAATGACAAATAGTTTCTCTAAAGAAACGCATCATCATCTTTTACTTATACTTTTACTTATACTTATTTTTTTCTATTTATCAATAGGTTTTGAACTAGACTTCATTTATTAAAGAATAGTTAGCCTATCATTTACTTATCTTTTACTTATTATCATCTTTAACCATTTTATAACTCTGTTCTTAGATGCCTGTCAGCAACTTCGTGAGTTGATTGAAAGTTCGTGCTTTAAAAATCGAACTTTGTTTTTTCGATTGCAAATATAGAGCTTTTTTGCTTAGCTTCCAACAAAAGTAGCGCCTAAAAATGCTGATCACCTGCAAAAAAGGGACAAATGAAACACTGAAAAACCCTGAAAATGCTCCTTTTCTACATTTTTTTGATACTTTTTCCCTGAATTTCTTGGGCTGTTTCATTTTTTAGTTGTACTTTTGCAGCAGAGAACAAATAGTAAATCTGCAAAAGGGTTTATGATGAATATAAATCTCTAATGGAATGTAATAAGTCCTGATAGGACAGGATAGTATTAATCAATAAGTAAGATAATGAAAGCTAAGAACAAACTTTGGGATTGGTGTATGCGCCTAGAACATCATTTATTCCCAGACTTTTGTGGTGTGGTGGATCGCCGCAGGGTAATCGCCTTCGTCCTCTTGTCACTTATAGAGATATTGATCATTCCCTATCATTTCATTTTATTTTACATAATGGATGCGTGGATAGGCTTTTGCTATAACCTGGCTCATACCATCGGACTTGCAATTTTACTCTATCTTGTGTTAGCTCGCAAGGTTGTGTTTAAGAACGGCATCTCCATGCTCTATATCCTTGTATTCGTCAAATTGGCAGTTGACAGTATGTTATGTCTGCGTTATGGTGCCAAACAGGACAACCTCAGTGTAATGAGCAACATCTTCATCATGTTTATTCTTGCTATTACAGCCCAGAGCCAGCTACTCAACAAAATCAGTATTGGCTTTACCATTGCTCTGCTGCCTGTAGTAGCTGTAGCTATTTCGCATACGCAATTCTATGTACTGCTTTTTAGTGGCAAGGCGATTCTTGTTGGATTCTTAATGATTTTCTATGTGTGGTTATATAAAATATGGATCATGTCATCACCAAGGAACTCCGTCAGCCTAACCAGTTGAGGGAAGAAGAGAAGAAGGCGCTGCATCTGCTTGCCGACCTGAAGGAGAATGAGAAGGATATGGCGGTAAATCTGATGAACCGACTGAGACCCGAACAGCAGCAGAATATCCTGAAACGTGCCGCAGAACAGTTGAAAAGCAGTGAGCAGAGCAAGAAGGCTTGGGATCTGGTGTGTATTGACCTCACCAATAGCGAAAGACAGATTTGCCAAATGGTCATGGAGGGTAAGAGCTTGAAGGAAATCTGTATAGAATTGAACAAAAGCGAATCGAATATCACCAGTCAGCGTAGTCATATCCGTAAAAAGCTGAATATGGATCGAAAAGACGATTTGAAGCGCGAACTTGAAAAACGCTTTTATGAAGCAAGATACAAAGTAGAATCATAATGCAATATTAAAAAAGGGTAGGCTTACAAGAAGCTTACCCTTTTTTATTTATTATTGTGGCTTTTCAAGTTTTGCCATTTTCTTATAATTCTTAGTCTTCCATTCTAAGGAATGCCTTTGGCAGATATTGTATGATATCACTGGCAATGAGACTTTCCTTGCCCAGGTCTTTTGCGGCAAGGTCGCCTGCCAGACCGTGTAGATGCATTCCCAATCGGCAGGCATCTGCCTGCTTGTATCCTCGTGCCAGGAGGGCTGTGATGATACCTGTAAGTACATCACCGCTTCCGGCTGTTGCCATGCCACTGTTGCCGGTAGAGCAGAATTCTACTTTTCCGTCCGGATGGCAGAGGGCTGAATAGTGTCCTTTTAATATAATGTACGCCTGTAAGCGCTCAGCCAGTTCGCTGGCTTTCAAGAGCCGTTCGCTGCAACTGCTGCTGGTATTGCCTGCCAGGCGGTCCAGTTCTTTTGGATGGGGTGTGAGGATGATGTCCTTTGGAAGTTGCTGCATCCAGGCACGGTGGCTGGAGAGAATGTTCAATGCATCAGCATCTACGACCACCGGACAGCTGGCACGGCGCAGTTGGGCTATCAGGGCGATGGCGGTAGTCTCGTTGGTTCCCAGTCCAGGACCGATGCCCATGGCATGGAAGTTCTCTGTTTCCACCGGCTCGCTGAAGATGGTTTCTTCAGAATCCATCTGAAGTACCGCTTCCGGTACGCTTATCTGCATAATCTCGTAGTTGCGTTTGGGCGTATGTGTAGTCACTTTGCCTACGCCGCTTCTCAGACAAGCCTTGGTGGCAAGGACCGATGCACCGCACATACCGTAGCTTCCGGCAATGATAAGTGCATTGCCCATGTTGCCCTTATGCGCAAAATCATTACGGGGATGCATCAGCAGTCTGATGTCCTTTTCCTCAAGGATGCTGTATCTGCAATCTGTATTCTTGATATATTCTGTAGAAAGTCGGATGTCAAGTACTTTCAGATGCCCCAGGTATTGCTGGTTGTCTGCCATCAGCATGCAGAGCTTTTTCTGCTGAAGGGTAAGAGTCTGGTCTGCCCGGATAATGTTGGAGTGGATGTTGTAGGAATTATCTTCGGTCATCAGTCCCGAAGGAATGTCGATACTTACCACCTTGGCAGCACTCTGGTTGATGTATTTTACCATAGCAGCAAAACCTCCAGCCAGCGGTTTGTTCAGTCCGCTGCCAAAGAGACCGTCAATCACAAGCGTACCTGCTTCGAGCTGTGGAGGATCGAAGTTGAGAACGACTTCCGTGAATTTCACTCTTTTTGCTTCCTGGAGCCTTTTCTTGTTGGCTGCACAGTCTGCTGAGAGTTTATTGTGTACGTTGAACAGATATACATTCACCTGATATCCATCCTCGCTGAGCAATCTGGCAACAGCAAGTGCATCGCCACCATTGTTGCCGGGACCGGCAAAGACAACCACGGGTGTGCGGTTGGTCCATTCTTCCTCGATGGCACGAGTCAAAGCTTTGGCAGCGCGTTCCATGAGGTTGAGCGATGAGATGGGTTCATGCTCAATGGTGTATTTGTCTAGCTCATGTATCTGAGCACTTGTAAATATCTTCATATCTTACTGTATGTTATGTCCGATTATCTGATTAAATTAATGCAAAAGTACTAAAAAAAGTCGATGAATGGATGAAGTTTCATGTTTTTTTCGTAATTTTGCAGAAAATATTATATCATCAAGACTATGGGCATAGTAAAAATCAAGGATAAGACCTTCAAGACCTCCATTCCAGAGGCTGAGATTCTGAAGAAGGTACAGGTCGTTGCCGACCGTATCAACAAGGATTACGAAGGTAGGAAGCCAGTGTTCCTGGCTGTGTTGAATGGTTCGTTTATCTTCGCTGCCGATCTGATGCGAATGATTACGGTACCGAGCGAGATTTCGTTTGTGAAGTATGCTTCCTACGAGGGCACCAGCTCTACCGGCAGCATGAAGACCCTGATGGGCATCAACCAGAACCTGGAAGGCCGTGATGTCATCATTGTAGAAGACATTGTTGATTCCGGTTTTACCATGGCTCACATGATTGAGGATTTGAAGAAGAAGAATCCTGCCAGCATCGAGATTTGTTCGCTCCTCGTGAAGCCAGGCAACCTGAAGGTTGATCTGGACATTAACTATGCCGTGATGGAAATTCCTAACGATTTCATCGTAGGATATGGATTAGATTATGACCAAGAAGGCAGAAACCTCCGCGATATCTACACGATTGTAGAAGAATAGAGGGTGAAGCATATGGGAGAAGATTAGTGATTATTGCTTGGATGTCTCCAAGTACTTCTTGACTGCTGTATTTGTTACTTCGATGATGCAGGATCTCAATGATGTTCGTTGGATGTTGTCAGCGGATTAATAGCAATCATATTGTTTATAGCAGGTATTTATATTAGGAAGAATAAAAAAGATAACGATAAAAAGAAGAAATAATGGCAAATTTAAGTTTGATGGCATTTAATTGCCTTTTAGATATTCCTTTTTTGGGTACATACATTATTTTGGCTATGGTAGGAATCCCTGCTATAGTATTCTTGTTATTTGTTATGACTCCCAAAGGAAAGCAATGGTTTAACAGTATAAATTAAGTTTTTGACCCAAAGTATAACAATAAAAATAGGAGGACATAAAATGGATGCATTATTTTTTTTAGGTGTTGTAACAGTTCTCTTTGGAATTGTTTTTGCTGTTCTTTTGTCTCCAAAGGGACAGAAGTGGGTTAATAAATATAGTTAAGTTTCTGACACAACATAAAACAATTTATATATATTAAGGTAAAAATGAAAAATATCGTAATTTTCGGTGCTCCAGGTGCAGGTAAAGGTACACAGAGCGACAAGATGATCGAGAAGTATGGTCTCGGTCACATTTCTACAGGTGACGTACTTCGTAACGAAATCAAGAACGGTACAGAACTTGGTAAGACAGCTAAGGGTTATATCGACAATGGTCAGTTGATTCCAGACGAGTTGATGATTGACATCCTCGCAAGTGTATACGATAGCTTCGGTAAGGATCACGCTGGTGTTATCTTCGATGGTTTCCCACGTACCACTCCACAGGCTGAGGCTCTGAAGAAGATGCTCTCTGAGCGTGGTCATAAGATTGCTGCCATGATTGAGTTGGCAGTTCCTGAGGATGAGCTGATGGCTCGCCTGATTAACCGCGGTAAGGAAAGCGGTCGTTCTGATGATAATGAGGAGACTATCAAGAAGCGTCTCAATGTTTATCATACACAGACTGCTCCGCTCATCGACTGGTATGAGAAGGAAGGCATTCATCACCACATCGAGGGTCTCGGTACAGTAGATGAGATCTTTGCACGCGTTTGCAATGTAATCGACAACTTGTAATCAAGATAAAATAATCTTCCCAGCAAGGCTGCGGGGAAGATTTATTCGTTAAATAAAAGAAGAATCTTTTGTTCAATAAAAGAAGATTTATTCATTCAATTAAAAAGGAAAAATAAATGGCTGAATCCAATTTCGTAGATTATGTAAAGATCAACTGCCGCTCTGGTAAGGGTGGTAAAGGCTCCATGCACCTGCGCCACGTGAAGTACCAACCTAATGGTGGACCTGATGGTGGCGATGGCGGACGTGGAGGAAGCATCTATCTTCGCGGCAACCACAACTACTGGACTTTGCTGCATCTGAAGTATCAGCGCCACTTCTTCGCCGAGCATGGTGGCAATGGAGGACGTGACAAGTGTCATGGTACCGATGGCAAGGACATCTATATTGATGTGCCTTGTGGTACCGTGGTGTATAATGCCGAGACCGGCAAGTTTGTATGCGATGTGGCATACGATGGTCAGGAAGTGCTGCTTCTCAAGGGTGGTCGCGGTGGATTGGGTAATTTTCAGTTCCGTTCTGCCACTAATCAGGCGCCTCGTTATGCACAGCCTGGAGAACCTATGCAGGAGATGACCATCATCATGGAGTTGAAGCTCCTTGCCGATGTGGGTCTGGTAGGTTTCCCTAATGCCGGCAAGTCTACCTTGCTGAGTGCTGTTTCCAGTGCTCGTCCTAAGATTGCCAACTATCCGTTTACTACGCTCGAACCGTCACTGGGTATCGTGGATTATCGCGATCACCAGAGTTTTGTCATGGCCGACATTCCTGGCATCATCGAGGGTGCGAGCGAAGGAAAGGGCTTAGGTTTGCGATTCCTGCGCCATATCGAGCGCAACTCCCTGCTGCTCTTTATGGTGCCGGGCGATACAGATGATATCAAGAAGGAATATGAGGTATTGCTGGGCGAGTTGAAGAATTTCAATCCAGAGATGCTCGATAAGCACCGTGTGCTTGCCATTACCAAGTGTGATCTCCTGGATGATGAGCTCATCGAGATGTTGAAGGATACTCTTCCTACTGACCTTCCTGTGGTCTTCATTTCTTCTGTTACCGGACAGGGTATTCAGGATTTGAAGGATGTACTCTGGAAGGAACTGAACTCAGAGAGCAATAAGCTGCAGGAGATTACTGCCGAGGATACTCTCGTGCATCGTGATAAGGACATGTCCCGCTTCCAGCAGGAACTTGAAGCTGAGGGTGAGGACATCGTTGAATATATCGATGAGGATGAAATCGAGGATGTTGATGACCTCGATGATTTCGAATATGAGTAGATTTAATTGAAGAGTGAAGAACGAAGAGTGAAGAAACAATGTTCGGCGACCGCAGGGAAAGCCAATTCATTTGTTTCGTGAGCGTAAGCCTAATTTAACACTTAACATTAGATGATAAAGGAATATAATATAGCCGCTGGCGTCAAGGCTTTCTCTACTACCCGTAAGGATGGAGTAAGCCAGGGCAACTATGGCGAATTTAATATCAATGAGTTTTGCGGTGACAATGCAGAACATGTGGCTGAAAACCGCAAGCGTCTTGCCACAGAGTTGGGTATTGATACAGCCCATCTCATCATGCCGCATCAGGTACATGGAGTAGAGGTGCGTAATATCGCAGATGAGTTTTTTACCATGCCAGAGAATATCCGTAAGATGGTACTTGAAGGCGTAGATGCTATAATGACCGATCAGGCTGGTGTATGCATTGGCGTTTCTACTGCCGATTGCATCCCGGTGCTTCTTTATGATGAGGAGCATCATGCAGCCGCCGCCATCCATGCCGGATGGAGAGGGACCTTGGCTCGCATCGTTCACAAGACTCTTCAGGAGATGGCTTTTGCCTATAAGACAGATCCCAAGAAGCTGAAGGCGGTGATAGGTCCTGGTATTTCTCTCGACAGTTTTGAGGTGGGAGATGAGGTATATGAGGCTTTTGAGCAGGCTGCCTTTCCGATGGAAGAGATTGCAGAGCAGCGCCCTAATGCTGCCTTCTCTGCAGATCCTGCTGAGCGTGATCGCCTGGCTGCCGAAGGTAATATCGTTCAGCCCCTGAAGTGGCATATCAATCTTCCGCTCTGCAACAAGCAGATTCTTCTGCACTGTGGTGTAGCCGAGGAAAACATTCAGGATTGTGGCATCTGTACCTTCCAGCATAGCGACGAGTATTTCTCTGCTCGCAAGTTGGGCACAGAGAGCGGCAGAATCTATACGGCCATCCTCCTGGAGAAATAAATAAGATTTTTCATGATAACATCCATTTCTATCTTTTCTATGAACGAAGAGGGAGAAGTGGATGTTTTTCAATTTACAGTTAATAGTTTACAGTTAATAGTTTATAATTAATTTAGAGATTTAGAACGATAGAGATAATGAGTAGATTAAGACAGAGATTGGGGCTTGTAGCCGTCTCGGGCATGCTGATGCTATCCCTGAGCAGTTTCATGCCCGCCAAAAATGAGTTTACTGCCGCCGAGCAACAGCAGGTGAGCATCGCAACGCCAGGCCTCTTTGCCCAGAGTCAAGCCTTCAATGTTGACTTTGAGATATTCCGTGCCAAGGAATATTCCTTCCCGCTTCCTGTGGGCAAGGCTAGCCTTACCAATGGCAATAGCGTGATGCGCATCGAAACCTCGAAGGGCGACGCCGTCAAGGCGATGTTTGATGGTTATGTGCGACTCTCGCGCAAAACCGAGTCGATGGGTAATGTCATCGTCATCCGTCACGACAATGGTCTGGAAACCGTGTATGCCAACAATGCCGAGAACCTGATGAAGGTGGGACAGCATGTGGATGCCGGACAAACCATCGCCATCGTGGGTACCAAGGAGGGTGAGACCTACTGCGAATTCTCCATCATGGTGAATGGTGCACGCATCAACCCGGAAACCATCATCGAACTGAAGAGTCATAAGCTCCGCCGACAGACCGTGCAGTTCCGCAAGACAGGCAGCCGCATCAACATCACGGTGATAGGCGGCAAGGATTCCTCCGTTTCTAGAAACGATAAGAGTGATAGAAATGATAAGGGGGCAAATAAGAAGTCGGGCAGCCGGGCTGGCGATCATGCCATGACTCTCGACCCTGACGAGGTGAACGATCCGTTTACCATCACTAACACCTTCCTTCTCGATTTGGAGAAGATAGAGGAGAAGGCATGGTCATATCCATTGCCTGATGCCCGTGTCATCAGTCCATACGGAGGTGTCCGCCGTCACTCGGGTGTGGATTTGAAGACCAAGCCTAACGACGAGATTTATGCCGCCTTCGATGGCGAGGTGGTTGCCTCGGGACCTTACTACGGCTATGGCAACTGCATCCGAATCAAGCATGCCTACGGCTTGGAAACGCTCTATAGCCATCAGAGTAAGAACATGGTGAAGAAGGGTGATAAGGTGAAGGCAGGCCAGGTAATCGGTCTTACGGGCCGTACCGGAAGGGCCACCACAGAGCATCTCCATTTCGAGGTGTCTTTCGGCGGCAAGCGCCTGGATCCAGCCATCATCTTCGACCACAGTAACCATAAGCTGAAAGCCGCTACCTTGCATCTTACCAAGGGAAAAGGCGTGAAAAGCGTAAAGAACTGATAAAGACCAAATCAAGGATTGATTTGAAACAGAACAGATAAAAAACTTCGCCCGTGTACTGTTGAAATCTCAACAGCGCACGGGCGAAAGTTTTATCTGTATGCAGGGAGATAGAGATTATTTCTTCTTCTGCGATTTACGGTTGGCTCTCTGTTGGCGATACTTTGCCTTCTGACGGGCAGAGCCGCTGCCGTGAGCACCCGTAATATACTTCTTTTTCTTGGCTTTGGTCTTCACCTTGTCGTCGTCGTCCTTCTTGGGACCGCCTCCGCCTTTGAAGACCATACCACCCATGATAATATCGTCAATATCACTCATATACTTTGAACTTTGAACTTTATGATAAGTAAAGCCGTTGAATTCTTCACTCTTCACTTAAATTAGTGATGGAAGAGGCGAACGTGAGTGAACGCCATGGCAATGCCGTACTTGTCGCAAGTATCGATAACATTATCGTCACGGATGCTACCGCCTGCTTCTGCTATGTATTCCACACCACTCTTGTGAGCACGTTCGATGTTGTCGCCGAATGGGAAGAAAGCATCGCTACCAACGCTTACACCCTTGTTCTGTGCAATCCAAGCCTTCTTCTCCTCGCGGGTCAATGGCTCAGGCTTCTCTGTGAAGAACTGCTCCCAAACGCCATCCTGCAATACGTCTTCCCACTCATCAGAGATGTAGACATTGATGGTGTTGTCACGGTCTGCACGGCGAATCTTCTCCTTGAAAGGCAGGTTCATCACCTTAGGACACTGGCGCAACCACCACTCGTCTGCCTTGGAACCTGCAAGGCGGGTACAGTGGATACGGCTCTGCTGACCGGCACCGATACCGATAGCCTGACCATCCTTTACGTAGCATACAGAGTTACTCTGAGTATACTTCAGGGTGATGAGCGAGATAATCAGATCGCGCTTAGCCTCAGGAGTGAAAGTCTTGTTCTTGGTAGGAACATCCTCGAAGAGAGCTGGGTCATCGAGCTTCACCTCGTTGCGTCCCTGTTCGAAGGTAACACCGAATACCTGCTTGCGCTCGATAGGAGCTGGCACGTAGTCAGGATCAATCTGGATGACGCAGTAGGTACCCTTGCGCTTCTCCTTCAACACCTTGATAGCCTCAGGAGTATAGCCAGGAGCAATAACGCCGTCACTTACCTCACGCTTGATGAGGAGGGCAGTAGCCTCATCGCATACATCGCTCAGGGCAACAAAGTCACCGTAAGAGCACATGCGGTCTGCACCACGAGCACGAACATAAGCGCAAGCCAAAGGAGAAAGTTCGAAATCTACGTCATCGCAGAAGTAAATCTTCTTCAATGTGTCGCTCAGTGGCAAGCCGATGGCAGCACCGGCAGGAGAAACGTGTTTGAAACTAGCGGCAGCAGGCATTCCTGTAGCAGCCTTCAGTTCCTTGACCAATTGCCAAGAATTGAAAGCATCCAGGAAGTTGATGTAGCCTGGTCGGCCGTTGATAACTTCGATAGGCAGTTCCCTTCCGTCATCCATATAGATGCGAGAAGGCTTCTGATTCGGATTGCATCCGTACTTAAGTGCTAATTCTTTCATCTTGTAAGAAATATAATTGAATTCTGCTGCAAAATTACAACTTTTTTGTGGTAAAAACAAAAATAATCAGGAAAACATTACCTTGTTTCGATTTTATTATGTACTTTTGCTCTCTGTTAGAATAAATGAAATTTGAGAAATAGAGAAATTGAGAATTTGGGAAAGGAAAATCACAATGAAGAATGATTTGAAAATTCTCGCCGTAGCTTTAGAGAAGAAGCTCGGCAAGGCACACGTACAGCACGATGAGAAGCATAGTAAGACAAAAGTGCTACACAAGGTGTGGGATATTTTAAAGGGTAAGGAAAAGCCTTCGGCGCAGACACTCAACCGCTTGGCATTACTTGCCGGCTTCCAAAGTTGGGCGGATTTCCAGGGAGCATTGCATGGAACCGATGATGGGTTGACGAACTATAGCACCGGGGAATAAGCAAAACACTTCACTCAGGTTGAAGGGTATTTTTCTTGATGTAAAATTGATATGGAAATATAGAAAGGGCATCCTATCGGAAGATGGGATGCCCTTTTCAAATTCTAATTTTAATAGGTAACTAAGAAAATTACTCAGCGCTCTTAGCGATGGTCTTCTTCTCAGCGATACGAGCCTTCTTACCTGTGAGCTTACGCAAGTAATACAACTTAGCGCGACGTACCTTACCGTGCTTGTTCACCTCGATAGAATCGATAGCTGGTGACTCGATAGGGAAGATACGCTCTACACCTACTGTACCAGACATCTTACGAACTGTGAAACGCTTCTTGTCACCATGACCAGAGATCTTGATAACTACACCACGATAGAGCTGGATACGCTCCTTAGTACCCTCGACGATTTTGTAAGCGACAGTGATAGTGTCACCTGCCTTGAACTCAGGGAACTTCTTGCCGGTTGCAAATGCTTCTTCAGCAACTTTAATCAAATCCATTTTTTGTATAAAATTAAAAATTGTTTGTCGTTCCAACGCAACATGGACGGGTAACACTTCTACCCAGACAACAGCGGTTACGCCGAAAAGCGGGTGCAAAGTTACGACTTTTTCTCTTATCTCGCAAATTTTCAGATACTTTCTTTCGATTTCCTCGCAGTTTTTTTGTTTTCTTTACTACTGTCATTGAATTTTTTCGCAAATTTCGCAGATTTCGCAGATTTATTTTGTAACTTTGCACTCTAAAAGTATTTATTGTATTAAGTATGAAGAAAAAAAATAGTATCAAGATTTTGCTTGCTTCTGCAACCATGCTGCTGATGGCGTTTCCAGCTTTTGCACAGAAATTCAAGGTGGCAAAGGTAGAGAGAACCCGTATATTGGTAGATAAAAAATGGGATGCTCAGCCTGATGCTGAGGCTGCAGGGTTTCTTGCCCCTTATAAGAGCAAGGTGGATAGCATCATGGGTCCTGTGGTGGGTAGCATCGCTCATGATATGACCCGTCATCGCCCTGAGAGCGAGCTCAGCAACCTGCTTTGCGACATCCTGGTTTGGGGCGGTAAGCAGTTTGATGAGCAGCCGGTATTCTCTGTCTATAATATGGGTGGCATCCGGAGTAATCTTGCCAAGGGCAAGATTACTGTGGGTGATGTGAACGACATGGCTCCTTTCGAGAACAAGATCTGTTTCCTCACTCTGACCGGAGACAAGGTGCTCGAACTCTTCCAGCAGATAGCGCATCGTGGCGGTGAAGGCTTGAGCAGCGCTGTGAGAATGGTGATAACTAAGGAAGGTAAGCTGATGAACGTTACCATAAATGGTGAACCTGTTGACCCACAGAAGAGTTATCGTATTGCTACGCTTGATTACCTGGCTGAGGGTAACGACCAACTCGTGGCTTTCAAGAGCGGTACTGACGTATTGGCTCCCATGCAGCGTGAGAACAACGTGAGATATATCATCATGAATTACTTCCGTGAGATGATGGCGCAGGGCAAAGAGGTGGAATCAAAGATTGAAGGCCGCTGCGTGGTGGTGAATGAATAATTGATAATGGATAATTTATAATTGAGAATTCTGATGAAACATACATTATTATATATCGGTCTGGTTTTGGCATCGTTCGCGATGCTGCCAGCTACTGTACAGGCTAAGGCTAAGAAGGAGGCGAAGGTTGTCAGGCAGCTTGTGGTGCTCCATACCAATGATACCCACTCCTGCGTGATGCCTATCAATCCCAACCTGGCAGATACAGCGACAGCCAATCGTGGCGGTTTCCTCCGTCGTGTGGCTATGATTAAGGAAGAGCGTAAGCAGAATCCTGATCTCCTGCTCTTTGATAGTGGTGACTTCTCACAGGGATCACCTTATTATTCTCTCTTCAAGGGCGATGTAGAGGTTGGCTTGATGAACGAGATGAAGTATGATGCTGCTACCATCGGTAATCATGAGTTCGATTTCGGTATCGACAATATGGTTCGTCTCTTCAAGATGGCGAAGTTCCCAATAGTATGCTCAAATTATGATTTTACGGGTACAGAGCTTGCCGATATCGTCAAGCCATATGCAATCATCAACCGCAAGGGTTTGAAGATTGGCGTCTTCGGTCTTGGTCCGGAACTGGCGGGATTGGTAGCCGAGAAGAACTACGGTTGCATCAAGTATTTCGACCCAATAGAAAAAGCAAGGGAGATGACAGAGATTCTGAAGAACAAGGAGAAGTGTGATGTCATTATCTGCATCTCTCATCTGGGATGGAAGATTGATGGCATTGACGATTCTGAAGTAGCACCAGCTACCCGCAACATCGACCTGATATTGGGTGGTCATAGCCACACCTACTTTAAGCAGCTGGAATACCTGAACAATCTCGATGGCAAACCTGTTCCGGTAGATCAGAATGGCAAGAATGCCATCTGGGTAGGTAAAATGACATTGGATATTGTAAAGAATAAATAAAACTTATACAAAGGAAAAATACAAAAGACTCCTCGAAAAACTCGGGGAGTCTTTTTGTATTTTTATGATTTATAATGATATCTGTTATTCCTTGTTGGAAGAGGCATAGAGTCCGATGCAGGCACCGATGAAGCCACCGCTCTTTTGGGTGCTCAGGTTGCTGGCATCCACGCCTTTGGCGAGCAGCTGCCAGTCGCCGCCTTCCTCTGCATAATAGAAATCGTAGTATCTATCATGACCTTCAACCTTCAGCTTCAGCTTGCCAGCCTTGATAGGAGCAGAAGCAATGAGGGCATTGTTCTTCTCGGCACGGGTCAGGGTAATCATCAGCTTGCCCTTCTTCATGGTCTTACCCAATACGAAGTTGTGGTCTTCCTTCTGGAGAAGTGCCAAGCCTGCGATATCCTTGTCGTTGCGAGGAGTAAAGTTAATCTCTGTCTCGGCAGTGAAGGTTCCGTGCTGCTGACGAGCCCAGATGGCTGACATCGGTTCACGCTTGTAGACATTGCCCGGCAGGAGATTGAACTTCAATTTGCCGTTTTCTACCTTGTAACAGTCAACGAAGTCGCGGAGGAACATCCAGCGTGGGTTCAAATCCTTCAGACCTACGCCGTTGTCGGCTGTATCGAAGTTATCCACATAGCTGAAGTTGCCAGAGAACTCATTCTTCTCTGCTGGCTTCAAGCCTGCCTTTTCGCCTACTGTAGAAATTGGGGTGTTCTTGGCAAGAATCTCTGGCCATCCATTCTTCCATGTTACCGGCAGGAGATAGGTGTCGCGACCTGTGTTGTACATATCTTCCTCGTAAGGACGGCAAGCTAGGAATACAGCCCACCAGTTACCTTTGCCATCTTCTACGATGTCGGCATGACCGGCACTTGATACTGGGTCCTTGCGATTTGGATCCAAGCCTGTGCGCTGGGTGAGGATAGGGTTGTTAGGGCATTCCTCCCATGGACCCATCGGATTCTTGGCACGCAGGATTACCTCGCTGTGCCATCCGCCTGTACCGCCTTCTGCACACATCAGATAATAGAACTTGCCCTTCTTGAAGAGGTGTGGACCCTCAATCCAGATAGGACGAGCCTCTACATGGGTTCCGCCACGGAGAATCTCCTTGAAGTCTCCCTTGATGCTGTCGCCCTTCACGTCGAATTCGAAGCAGCGGATAGCACGCTGACCCTCATAGTCGGCACCGCCTACTACCGGACCGTTATGCACGATATATCCCTTTCCGTTGTCATCAAAGAAGAAGCTAGGGTCGATGCCGTCAATCTTCTTCAGATAGATAGGCTCGCTCCACCCCTTGGATGGGTCCTTGGATTTGACGAAGAAGTTTCCGGCTCCCACGTTGGTGGTGATCATATAGAACGTCTTGTTCTTCTTGTTATAGCTGATGGCTGGTGCGAAGATACCGGCTGATACTTGCTGACCCTTCAGGGGCACCTGCGATTGGCGGGTGAGCACATGGCCGGCAGGAGTCCAGTTTACCAGGTCCTTGCTGGTTGAGAGAGGCACACCTGGGAAGAAGGTGAAGGATGAGTTCACCAGATAGTAGGTGTCGCCCACGCGGCAGAGGGATGGGTCTGGATAGAATCCTGCCAATACTGGGTTGTAGTACTGATGCGTCTTGTCTATCTCTACATTGAAACGGGCATCATTGCCGGCATACTTGAAGTAGTCGAACTCTGCTGTCTGTGCCTGCGCTCCTGCTGCAAGCATCATCGAAAGCGATAAGATTGCTAATTTCTTCATTATGATTGTTGATTTTAAAGATTATACAAAAAATGCAGCGGAAAACCAGGGAGAGAATCCATACTGGTTTTTCCGCTGCAAAGTTACGGTTTTATTTGCAATCTTTCATTGTGAAATGTAACCAAGAGTTTTTCCTACGTTTCATATAGTCTTGTTTTTGTTACATATTCTTTTTTCTATTGTTTATCATCTTTATTCCTTCATGGCATTCTGCATGTATTCTCTAGGAGAACAGCCGTAGAGGTTCTTGAACATGGTGCTGAAACTTGCGGAATTGGTGAAACCGCAAGCGTACATCACGCCGGTGATGCTCTGCTTGCCATCCTTCAGCAACTTGGCTGCCTGCTGCAGACGGATGTTGCGGATGAAGCTGTGTGGCGTCTGATTGGTCAGCTCCTTCATCTTGCGGTGCAGGTGCACGCGACTGATGCCCACCTTTTGTGCAATCAAGTCCACACTCAGGTCGGAATCGTTGATGTTTTCGTTGATTACCTCCATCACCCTTTGCATCAGGGAATTGTCTGGTGTCTGCATTTCTATCTGCTCTACCTGGTGGTTCTGGCTTTCATTGCCCGTGAACTTGTTGCGCAAAGTGCGGCGCACGGTGAGCAGGTTGATGATGTTGCGGCGCAGGATGTCCATATTGAATGGCTTCAGTATGTAGGCATCGGCACCGGTCTGTAATCCTTCCAGCTGATCTTCTTCACGGCTCTTTGCCGTGAGCAGGATGATAGGCACATCATTGGTGTTGATGTTTGATTTCAGCTTGGCGCAGAGGGTGGTTCCGTCCATTTCCGGCATCATGATGTCGCTGATAATGAGGTCTGGCTTATTCTTCAGAATCTCGTTGAGTGCCACCTTTCCGTTAGGGTAGGTGCGTATCTTGAAGTCGCTGGCGAGCTGGGCCTTCAGGTAATCCTGGATATCCTCCTCGTCTTCCACAATCACGATTTCAGCCTTGTTTCCCCTAGCTGAGGCTGGCAGATTGCCCTCCATATCCGTTGTGCCGGCTGCGCTTTCGGCTTTTTCGGCATTTTCCGTTTCCTTCACCTCCTGTTCCAGCTGTTTCACCTCGGCAAGTTCCAGGTTCTGCTCTTCCTTCACCTCTTCTTCGTCGATGAGTTCTTCGGGTTTCAGATGGTCCTTGCCCAGCGGAATGCGGATGATGAACTCGCTGCCGTGCTCAAACTTGCTCCCCTTCTCGCCCTCGTTGTTGCGGGCTGAGATGGTGCCGTAGTGCAGTTCCACGAGCGAGCGGGTGAGGTCGAGACCGATGCCCGTACCGATGTTGCGGTCGCTAGGGGCGGCAGGAGTCTGGTAGAAGCGCTGGAAGATGGTTTCCAGCTTATCTTTTGGAATACCGATGCCGCTGTCCTTGACGCTGATGTAGGCATGGTAGTCGGTGTGGGTGAGCGAGAGCAGGATGTGGCCTGCCGTAGGGGTGAACTTGAAGGCGTTCGAAAGGATGTTGATAATCACCTTGTCGAAGTTGTTTCGGTCTATCCATACGGGCAGTTCTTCGCTGTCGTGCTGGTATTCGAAGTCGATGTTCTTGGCCAGAGCCTGCTGCCTGAAGAGTTCGTATTCCTCGTTGATGAACGCCACCATGTTGGTCTGGCACATGCGCATCACCATCTGTCCCTTGTCTATCTTTCTCAGGTCCATCATCTGGTTGATGAGGTGGAGGATACGTTCAGAGTTCTTTCGGATTATCTCGTAGATGCCCTGTCGGTGAGGCTCCTTGTCTTCCTTGATGAGCGAGAGCAGCGGCGTGATGATGAGCGTGAGCGGCGTGCGGATTTCATGACTGATGTTCATGAAGAACTTGATCTTCGCCTCGCCCATCTCTTCGGCGTGGATGTGCTGCTGCAGGATGAGCAGGTCTTCCATCTGGTGCTTGCGGTGGCGCAGGTAGAGCATGATGGCTGCTATGAGGAGCAGCAGATAGAAGAGCTTTGCCCAGATGCTGGCATACCAGGCTGGGTGAACGATGATGGTGAACTCCTTCACCGGTGTTTCGTAGCCGTTGCAGATGGCCTTGATGCGGTATTTGTAGCTGCCGGGAGCCATGTGCGAGAAGGCAAGTTCGTTCTGTCCGGCTGGCACGGTGCGCCAGGCATCGCCGTTGATGCTGTAGGCGTATCTTATCTGCTCCACATTATTATAGGTGAAGGTAGAGAGCTGCAGGGAGAAGGTGTTGTCATCGTGCGAGAGATTGAACTCCCGTGCCACTGTTACCCAGCTGTCCGTGATGGTATAGCTGCCCGACTCCATGCCTGGTGTCACTGTCTTGTTGTTGACCACGAAGCCCGAGATAACCACCTTTGCCTGCCATGGATGCTGCTTTACCCGGTCGGCCTGGAACCAGTTGATTCCGCCAGAGCCACCCACCAGAATCACCTTCTTATCCTGGGTGGTGCATATGGAAGCATCGCTGAACTCGTTGCTCTGCAGTCCGCTTTCGTTATAAAACCTGATGATGCTGCCATCCTTGGGGTTCAGCCTGTTGAGTCCGCTGTTGGTACCCAGCCATATTTTGCCCTTGTTGTCTTCTGTGATACTCGCCACACCGTTGTCGGTGAGTCCTTGGGCTGTGGAATAATGTTTAGGCTCTATTCCCTTTCTGAAGTCGAAGCAGAAGGCTCCATCCTCGGTGCCATACCATACGTGGTCTTTGCTATCTACAAACACGCAGTGCGAAAAACGGTTCTTGTTCAGGCAGTTGATGCCCTTGAAGGTGGAAACCCAGCTGTTTCGCTTGCGGTCGAGGCACGCCAGTCCCACAGAGGTGGCTATATACACGTGGTTGCCATCCTTTGATAAGGCCATCTTGACGAGGTAATCGTTGGGCAGGCTGTTGACCTTGAGGTTGTTATCTGCACCATATTTAGCCTTGTAGTTCCTTCGGCTTCCGTCTTTCTGCAGGCAGAAGAGACCTTCGCCCATGGTGGCTATCCAGATGTTGCCCTGTGGGTCTTGCTTGATATCGAAGATGCCCACCGACTTGCTGATGCCCAAATCAACAGGGTGGAAGCTTCCGGCTGCATCCATATAGCCCAGACCGTCGTTATAGGTTCCCACCCAGGTTCTGCCCTGCTGGTCCTTACAGAGGGTGAGCACGGTGCTTTGGTTTAGGAAATGCCCCTCTACGCTGCAGGTTGCTATATTAAATAGGTATAGGCCATCCTTGTCAGTACCCACCCACACCTGGTTGCCCTGGTTGATGCTGAGGCTGGTAACGCAGTTTTCTCCAATCACGTTGCGGTTGCCTAGGCGGAAGCCCATGTAGTTGAAGTCGTTCTTTATGTTGCTCTGCATGAACACGCCTTTCTGCAGCATGCTCACCCAGATGTTGCCCTGATTGTCTTCTATGATGCTGGTTATCTTGCTCTTGGCCAGGTTCACCAGTCGGCTGAAGAGAGGGTTATCCTGCAGGAATCCGGTCTGAGGGTCATATACATAGATGCCCAGTCCGTCGCTGCCGATATAGAGCTTGTTGTTGCGGCTGATATAGATGTTGTCGATGGGCAGGTTTCCGATGCTGCTGATTCGGGTAAAGACGTTGCTTCCTGCCCTGAGCAGATGTACGCCCTGGTTCTTGCTGGCGAGATAGATGTTGCCCAGGGCGTCCTGCTGGATATCCTGTGCGTTCACGCCTTCGGTACCGACAAAGTGGGAGGTGACTCTACCATTTGTTTCTTTGCGATACAGTCTTCCGTCTTCGGTGACAATCCAGAGTCTGCCCAATTTATCTTCCAATAATTTGTTGATGTATTTCAGTTTTTCCACTTCACCCTTCATTGCATGGCATACCTGAGCATCCGACTTTTTGAGCAGGATGCCATATCCGGATGTTCCAACGGCAAGATCCTTGTTTCGGAGTCTATAAACCAGGGTTACGTATGTGGTGAGTTCTTTGCCTTTCGAGTCGAACATAGGGATTTTTCGGAATCCACTTCCCGTAAAAGCCAGCAAAGAGTTGTTGGTTCCTAATATAATATATCCCTTGTCATCCTGGGTGATACTATTGATGTAGTTGCTGTTCAGCCCTTGACTATTGGGCAAATCTTTCTTCATGATAGAGATATGGTAACCATCGTAAGCATTCAGTCCGTTACGGGTAGCAATCCAGATAAAACCACTCTTGTCTTGGAACACTTGTGTGGCAAGATTGCTTGATAGTTGATTGTCTGTATTGAACAGTTTACCGCTCTGCCCCAATGACGGGAGGATAGAGAAAACTGATAGAATGAGTATCAGAAGGATACTTTTCACGACTAAGTGGCATTGTGTATTCATTGCTAGTTTAATCATTATTGGTTTATCAAGCGAGCTTATTGCTAGCTTTTTCTGAGTGCAAAAATAGTGTTTTTTTTTGGATTATTCAAGTAAAAACAAGGATTTTTTTACTTTGAGTGAAGAAAATGTTACATGTCGTAAAGTATTTGTTACATCCTGCAAGCGATTAGAAAAGAAATCGTTACTTGTAATAAAGTACATATTATATAATAGCAGTATCTTTGCAACTGAAAAAAAGTTTGTTTTTTTAATAGGTTAGGTTTAATAGTTAGGTTTATTAATAGTTAGGTTTACTAACGTTTAGATTTAATTTGGTTTATAACATTCAAGATATCATGTTGCTATAGGCTCATGATTAATTGGTTTTCTAAGAATGGTGCGTAGTGATTACGCGCCATTCTATTTTACAAAATATGATAGAATCTAAAAACAACAACTAGATATGAAAAAGAAAATAATACTTGGCTTGGCGATGACCATGGTGTCATTGCTTGGCAATGCGGCTGACAATCTTTCTGCCCTGCATGTAAAAGGAAAGAACCTTGTCGATGCCACAGGTAAGACGGTTGTCTTGCATGGCGTAATGGATACGCCAAACCGATACTTCAACGGTTGGAGATGGCAGCAGTGGAAGGCTGACTATTCTGAAGCCGACATCCAGCCTTGCTTGGAATATTTCTCTAAGCAGTTTGCTGCTATTACCGACAAGGAGCAGGGAGCTTACTGCACCGTGTTCCGTCTGCACATGGATCCTTGCTGGACCAACGATCCATCGAAGAAGGCAGAGAATGAGGCTGACATCTCGGCGTTCAGCATGGCGCGTTATCGCCTATATCTCCAGAAACTTTATATACCATTGATTAAGGATGCCATCGCTCATGGGCTTTACGTCATCGTTCGCCCACCTGGCGTCTGCCCTGGCGACATCAGCGTTGACGACAAATATAATCGCTATCTGAAGGCTATATGGAAAGCTTTTGCTGCTGATGAGTATATCCAGCAGAACTCTGGATTGATCTCCATCGAACTTGCCAACGAGCCGGTGAGGGTTCATCTGAGTGATGGATCTAATTCGGATAAAGCATTGCATGATTACTTCCAGCCGGTGGTGGATGTGATTCGCGAGCAGGGGTTCAAGGGAATTATCTGGGTTCCGGGTGCAGGTTATCAGAGCCAATATCAGAACTACGCCAAGTATCCTATTACCGATAGCGAGGATAATTTCTCGTATGCCGTACATGTATATTCCGGCTGGTATGGCAACATGACCGACAAGAACTGCAATCACGATACCTTTATCCGCAACTTCAAGAGTCAGGTGCCGATGGTAGAGACAAAGCCTATCATGGTAACGGAGATAGACTGGAGTCCGGAAGATCCTGACAAGGCGAGTGAAGGTCACTACAACGAGTGGGGACAGTGGATACAACCTAACCTGGGAAGCTGGGCAACAGCATCTACCTCGAAATGGGGATTGGCATGGAAGGCTGTTCATGACCATTTCGGCAATATCGGCATGACCCTTACCCATCCGCAGGAGTACTATGACATCGATGAGTATCTGAAGACCGGCAAGGTGATTCCGGGTTTCCAGAATGCCAAGAAGCACAATCTCTTTGAAGAGTGCTGCGGCTATGCCTGTATGAACTGGTACAAAGAATGGTACATGAAACAAACAGACACGGGAATTGAGCAAAAAGTGAACGATGCTGAGGTTGTCGCCACCTATTATTATAATATAGCTGGTGAAAAAGTGAATAAACCTCAAAAAGGTGTCTATGTAATAAAACAAGTGTTAAAAGCTGGTAAGATTCGTTCTTTTAAAGTTTGTTATTAACGGCAAAGTATCTGTTACAAGAGACAAAGTGCATCTGAAATGAAACAAGTATCTTTGCACCCGTGAATAGACAATCATATAAAATGTGAATGCATAAACTATAAAACATAAATCAAAAATGAATAGAACATGATTGAACAAGTGTTAACAATGAAACGGACAGCAGCCTTATGCTTGGTGGGAGCTTTCTGCAGCCTGAATGCTCAGGCACAGAATATCCAGGTCAAGGGTAATCTTGTTGACGGTACAGGTGAGCCTCTGATAGGTGCCACTGTAAAAGTGAAAGGTAATGCCAGCGTCGGTGCGGTCACCGACTTTGATGGTAATTTCAGTATCAGTGTTCCTTCAGAGAATTCTACCCTGGTATTTACATACGTGGGTATGAAGGCCAAGGAAGTAAAGGTAGGTACGAAGAGAGAGTTCAAACTTACTCTTGAAGACGACAATGCCATCGGCGAAGTTGTAGTTGTTGGTTATGGTCAGCAGAAGAAGGCTTCTGTCGTAGGTTCCATCACCCAGACTACTGGTGAGGTTTTGGAGCGTGCAGCTGGTGTTAGCGACGTTGGTTCAGCCTTGACAGGTAACCTCCCAGGAGTTGTTACAATCCAAGGCAATGGTATGCCTGGTGAGGAGGAACCTCAGATTATCATCCGTGGTTCTAGCTCATGGAACAATTCCGACCCTCTCGTTCTCGTTGATGGTATTGAACGTCCTCTGAGCAGCGTGGACATCTCTTCTGTGGAGAGCATCTCTGTACTGAAGGATGCTTCTGCTACTGCAGTCTATGGTGTGAAGGGAGCCAATGGTGTCATCTTGGTTACCACCAAGCGTGGTCAGGAAGGCAAGGCTAAGATTGACGTTGGTTTCAATGCTACGTTGAAAGCTCCTTCTAAGTTGCCTAATAAGTACGACTCTTATGATGCGTTGATGCTTCGCAACCAAGTGGTAGAGCGTGAACTGGGCATTTATCCTGAAGGTGTTTCATATCTTCGTCCTCAGTCTTTTATAGACAACTATCGAAACCAGACTACGGAGGAGCAGCGTGAACGTTATCCCAATGTGGATTGGCAGGATGCACTTTTCAAAAAGTCTGCAGTGTCCTATAATGCCAACGTGAACGTGAGTGGTGGTACAAAATTCGTTAAGTACTTCGCTTCTGCTGATTTCGTGCATGAGGGTGACCTCTTCCGTGAGTATGACAATGGTCGTAATTACAACTCTGGCTATGGATACAATCGTATCAATGTTCGTAGTAACTTGGACTTTGCCATCACAAGTAGCACTACTTTGAAGGTAAATGTGGCTGGTAGCAATGGCGTAAGAAAAGCTCCTTGGAGTAACATGAGCAATAGTGAGTGGCAGATTGGTCAGCAGTGGGCTGGTGCTTATAGCATCGCCCCAGATGTGTTCTTGCCACAATATTCTGACGGCACATGGGGATTCTATCCAGCTGCTTCCAATGTAAGTAACTCTGCACAGAATCTTGCTATTGGTGGTACAGCACAGGCTACAACCACTCGTATCAATACAGACTTTACCCTTGAGCAGAAATTGGATTTCATAACCAAAGGCTTAAATTTCCGTGGTACTATCTCTTGGGATAATGTTTTTGTTGAGACAGGACGAGGTATCAATGACTTGTATAATGATGCCCAGACTAAGTATATTGATCCTGAAACAGGTCAGGTTACTTATGGCAAAGAACTTGAGGGACAGAATAAGTTTGATTGGCAGCAAGGTGTGAACTGGACAACGGAAGGTGGTTCTGTAGATAATAACCAGACTGTTCGCAACCTCTACTATCAGTTGCAGCTCAACTGGGCTCGCAAGTTTGGACAGCATGATGTATCAGCCATGGGCTTGTTCTCACGTCAGGAGAATGCACGTGGTAGTGTGATGCCAACTTACCGTGAGGACTGGGCATTCCGTGCAACCTATAGTTATGCAGGTCGTTATAACATCGAGTATAATGGTGCCTATAACGGATCAGAAAAGTTCAGCAAGGACAATCGTTTTGCCTTCTTCAATTCTGGTGCTATCGGATGGACCATCACTGAGGAAAACTTCATGAAGTCTCTTCGTGACAAGCACATCATCGATATGTTGAAGTTCCGTGCTTCCTATGGTGAGATTGGTGATGACAACTTAGGTCCAGACCCATTTGATTCTACTCGTCGCTGGTTGTATATGAGTCAGTGGGCGTATGGCGGCAAGACTACTATGGATCTTGACCATACAGAGAGCATCTACACATGGTATCGACAGAACACTCTTGGAAATGATAATGTGAAATGGGAAACAGTTAAGAAAACCAACTTCGGTATTGATTATGGTTTCTTGGGAGGCTTGATTACTGGTTCTTTGGATTTCTTCTGTGATCGTCGTAATGACATCTTGATTTTCGGCTCCAACCGTTCTGTTCCTTCTTATTTCGGAACGACAGCACCTACTATTAATAAAGGTAAGGTTCGTACTAGTGGTTACGAGTGGGAATTGAAACTTAATAAGGTGTTTGCTAATGGCTTGCGACTCTGGGGTAATTTCAATATGACCCATGCCAAGAATAAGGTAATTTTGAAGGATGATGCCATCCTTACTCCAAATTATCAAAAGGAGGCAGGATTTGCCATGAATCAGTATCGCTCTTATATAGATAGGGGCTTTATCAATAATATTGATGATTTGATAGGTTCTCCGGCGCACGACTCCAATGACAATCACCGTTTGGTTGGTGACTATTACATTGTTGATTTCAATGGTGATGGTGTAGTTGATAGCAAGGACTCGGCTCCTGTAGGTTATAGTAGTAGTCCGCAGAACACCTATAATGCTACTATTGGTTTCGAATGGAAGGGGTTCTCTGCTTTCGCTCAGTTCTATGGAGTAACTAATGTGACCCGTGACGTAGGATTGGGAAGCTTTGGTAATAAGCTTGATAATGTTTATGATATTGGTACTTGGTGGAATAAGAATCAAACCAATGCAGAATGTGTCCTCCCTCGTTGGGGTGCCACTGCTTCAAGTTACTTCGATGGTACACAGTATATGTATGATGGCTCTTACATTCGTTTGAAGAATGTCGAGATTGCTTATACCTGGACCAAGGGTTGGATTAAGGCATTAGGCGTAAACTACCTCAAGATTTACTTGAATGGTAATAACCTCTGGCTCTGGACTCGTATGCCTGATGACCGTGAGGCAAACCTCGGTGGTGGTGGCTGGTTGGGAGCATACCCTACGGTTCGCCGCTTCAACTTAGGTGTTAAATTCTCATTGTAATTATAAAAAAAATATTCAGATGAAAAATAAGATAAAGACATTATTGTTGACGGGATGCGTCTCGCTGGCTCTCGGTACTTCGCTGAGTTCTTGTCAAGACTACTTGGACAAGGAGCCAGACTCAACAGTTTCTGCAGACGATGCCTTTGCCAATTTCCGTAATTTCCAAGGTTTCGTTGAGGAAATATACAACTGTATCCCTGATAAAGAGAAATGTAACTATTGTCCTTCATGGAACTGGGGTGATGATGAAATCTTCAATCCTGAGGCTGATAATAGAATGACCCATCAGGTTGATTTAGGTAACTTCCGTGCATGGGAAACTACTGGTAACTGGCTAAAGCGTGATGGTTCTTCTACTTCCACAGATAAGTTCGCACACGGTATTTGGAACCATGCGTGGTATTGCATCAGAAAATGTAATCTCGGTTTACAGAATATCGACAAGTTTGTGACTGGAAGTGCTGAAGAGAAAAAACTGATAGAGGGTCAGCTCTATTTCTTCCGTGCATGGTGGCATGAGGAAATGATGGAGTATTTTGGTGGTATGCCTTATGTGGATACTTATCTCGATGCCAATGCCGAGCTGAATTTGCCACGCCTTTCTTATCGGGAATGCGCTGATAAAGCGGCAGCAGATTTCCGCAAGGCTGCCGATTTGTTGCCTATTAATTGGGATAAGACTTCTGCAGGTGCTGCCACACAAGGTAAGAATGATCTTCGCATCAATAAGATCATGGCTCTTGGTTATCTTGGTAAAACCTATCTTTGGGCTGCTAGTCCTTTGATGAAGAATGGTGCGCAGACTGGTGCCAGCAAGAATGGCAAGACTTATGATTATGATCAAGAATATGCTAAGAAGGCAGCTGAGGTTTTTGGTGAACTGCTCTCTCTTGTGGAAGCTGGTCAGACACAATATGCATTGGCAGAGTTTAAGTACTCAGACATCTACAATCATGAGAAATCTTCTGATGCCAATAGCTGTTTTTCTGATATATTCTATACCAAGAAGCAGAACTGGAAAATGCCAGGAACGGTTGAAGCTATCTTCCGTGGTCCATCTGCTGATTTCAATGGCTCTAACTGGAACACCTCTAAGGTCTTTGGCCCTAAGGTACAGAAAGTCGTTGCTCATGATAATGTCATTCACCAACCTACGGCCAACCTTGTAGAGGCTTATGGAATGGCTAACGGAGAACCGATCTATTTGGTTGAGAATGGTCAGTATGTACTTAATCCAAAGTCTGGTTTCGACCCTGCCCATCCTTTCAAAAATCGTGATCCCCGTTTCTACCACGATATCGTCTTTGATGGTTTTAAGTATTTGAACGGATCACCTGGTCAGTATGCAGATTTACAGTATTGCCAATTATATACGGGTGGTAATATGCGCCCAGTAGCAAATGCAAGCCGTACGGGTTATTTCATTCAGAAGTTGGTGCCTCATACTTGTAATGAAGTGGATAAAGATTACGACTGGGGTGCAGCTTTCCACTGCTATTTGCCATATATGCGTCTTGCAGACATATACTTGATGTATGCAGAGGCTTGTGCTGCATTCGGTGGTGCTTCTGGAAAGTCTTCAAACTTTGGTAAGACCGCAGAAGATGCAATTAATACTCTTCGCGACCGTTGTGGTGCTGGTCATGTTGCTGCAGAATTTGTTGCAGACAACCATAAGTTCATGGACGAGGTTCGTCGTGAGCGTGAGGTAGAACTTTCTTTCGAAGGATTCCGTTTTTGTGACTTGCAGCGTTGGTTGCTTCTGACAGAGGCACCATATAATCAAAAATTCTCACAGGAGTTTGACCGTGTGGAAAGTGCTGACTTCTTTAAGAATCATGATCCTAAGGACGCTCAGGTTGCCAATTATCGCAGAGAGTTGATATTGACTCGTAATTTCGGTACCAAGCACTATTGGTTCCCATTGCCAATCAAGGAGACTCAGCTCTATCCAGAGTTTAGACAAAATCCAGGCTGGTAAGGTTTAAAATTATAAATTAGTAATACTAAATGAATAATGATAGTATGAATTCAATATTCAAATCATATAATTATAAGCTTTTTGTAGCAAGTCTTGTGGCTTTGGCTCCTCTTGGTGCCAATGCCAAGACTGCACAGACAAGCGAATCCGACACAGCCAGTGCCGACAAGGAGATGGTTCAGGTGGCTTACCGAAAGGTAGCCAAGGATGACCTCTTGGGCGGTGTGTCTGTAGTCGATGTAGAGAACTTGATGAAGAAGAACTACCATACTTATAGCCTCGACAATATGCAAGGTTATGTAGGTGGTTGGAATGGCAATTCTCTCTGGGGTATGGATGCCGACAACGCTGGTTATCTCGTCTTGGTAGATGGTGTGCCTCGTGAAGCTAACAACGTTCAACCAAGTGAGATTGCACAGATATCTTTCCTCAAGGGTGCGCAGGCTGTGGTGCTCTATGGTAGCAAGGCTGCCAAGGGAGCTGTAGTCATAACCACCAAGCGTGGTCATAATGATGGCTTGAAGGTCGAGGTGCAGGCTAATGCAGGTTTGAATGTAGCAATGTCTTATCCAGAGTATCTTTGCAGTGCAGAGTATATGACTCTCTATAACGAGGCTCGTCGTAATGATGGTCTGTCTGAACTTTATTCTACTGAGGACATCTATAATCATGGAGCAGGTTTGAACCCTTATCGTTATCCTAATCTCGATTTCTATTCTTCTGATTATCTCAGAAAGATGAACAGCCGTTATGAGGCTACTGCAGAAATCAGCGGTGGTGGTAAGCGAGCTCATTTCTATAGCAATATCAACTATTATCGCCAGGGCGATTATATCAAGTTTGGTGAGGCAAAGAATAATAATACCCAGCGCTTCAGCGTTCGTGGTAATGTGGATATAGACATTACTGATGATATTAAGGCTTGGGTCAACTCCAGTGCAACCTTCTATGATTCTCATTCTGCAAAGGGTAATTACTGGGATGCTGCTGCTACTTGGCGTCCTAATTTTCCACAGAATGCAGCTCCTCTTATCTCTACAGATATGATAGCCCCTAATGCTAAGGCTGCTTGGGACTTGATGAGCGTTGCGAAGTTGGTTGATGGCAAATACTTCCTTGCTGGTACTCAGGCAAACTCCTCTAATGTTTTTGCTGATATCTATTCTGCAGGAAGTAGTAAATTTACTAGTCGTCAATTCCAGTTTGATACGGGTGTCAATATCAACTTGCACAAGGTGTTGAAGGGCTTGTCTTTCGAGACTCATTTCGCAGTTGACTATGCCACCTCTTATAATACTTCTTTCGATAATAGCTATGCTGTTTATATCCCAACATGGGCTAACATCGATGGCAAGGATATGATTGTCGCATTGAAGAAGGAAGGTGAGGATAAAAAGTCTGGCAACCAGAACATCAGTGGAAGTACAGATAACCAGACCATGTTTTTCTCTGGTCAGTTAAACTACAACAATACTTTCAACAAGGTTCACAATCTGTCGGCAATGTTGATAGCTTCTGGCTTCCAGCAGTCGAAGTCTGGACAGTATCATAAGAACTCTAGTGCCAATCTTGCATTCGATGCTTCTTACAATTATGCCCAGAAGTATTACGCAGATTTTGGATTAGCTGCCATCCACTCTGCCCAGTTGGCTCCAGGTCATCGTGAGGCTCTCTCACCATCACTTTCTTTGGGTTGGAGACTCAAGAATGAGTCTTTCTTGAAGAATTCCAAGGTGGTAGATGACATGATGATTAGTGTATCAGGTAGTATTATCAATGAGGATATTGATATAGCAAATGGTGACAATCGCTACTATCTCTATCAGAGTATTTGGACTTCTGATTACGGCTATGGATGGTATGATGGATCTGGCGATAAATACACCTATTCAAAAAGAGGTGAGAACAAAGACCTTGATTTTATCAAGCGCAAAGAGTTGTCTCTGAATTTCAAGACATCCTTGTGGCAGAAATTGGTGACATTGGATGCAAGTTTCTTCATCAATTCGATGGAGGGTTATATCATCTCTTCGCCAACATTCTATCCATCTCATTTGAATACTGGTTATCCTGCGGCTTCGTTTATGCCTGTACTTAATTACAACAATAATCGAAGAGTTGGATTTGATTTCGCAGCCAACTTCAATAAGAAGGTAGGTGATGTGGATCTCTCACTTGGTGTGACAGGTACTTACTATACAACCAAGGCTACCAAACGAGATGAGAACAACGTTGAGCAGTATCAGAACAGACAAGGAAAGGCACTTGATGGCATTTGGGGCTACAAGAGCGCAGGTCTCTTCCAAAGCGAGGAGGAAGTCAAAAATTCTCCAGACCAGAGCTATTTTGGTGGAACAGTTAAACCTGGTGACATCAAGTATGTGGATGTAAATGGTGATAATAAAATTGACCAATACGACCAAGTCTTCTTGGGTAAGGGTGGTTGGTACGGAGCACCATTCACGCTTGGTGTCAATCTTACAGCTAAGTGGAAGAACTTTACCTTCTTCGCTCTTGGTACCGGTAACTTCGGTGCTTGGGGAGTCAAGAATAATTCTTATTGGTGGGTAAAGGGCGATAGCAAATATTCTGCTGTAGTTCGTAACCGATGGACAGAGGAAACCAAAGAGACTGCAACCTATCCTCGTTTGACATCTCTTGATGGTAACAACAACTTCCAGACATCAGACTTCTGGATGTACAAGACAGATGCATTCCGCTTGGCTAAGGTCCAGATAACTTACGACTTGCCTAGTACTTTGTTCCAAAAGACATGGCTTAAGGGGTTGTCGGCATACGTAAGCGGAGCTAACTTGCTTACCATTTCAGGAGAGCGCGAAGTTTTAGAGATGAACGTTGGGTCTGCGCCTCAGACACGCTATTATAATATAGGTGTGAAGGCAACATTCTAATCATTTTAAAATGTAGAAAGAAATGAAAGTAAAAAATATATTTATATTAGCAGCAATGTCGCTTACTTTGGCTTCTTGCTCAGATCTCTTCGAGCCTGCAGAGGAAAACAACCGTGGCTTGGATGAGATTTACAATGAGCCAACATACGCTCAGGGACTATTGGGATATGGTTATGCGATGCTTCCTTACAATACCAAGAGTGTTACTGATGTTGCTACAGATGACGCTGTAAGCAATGACTTGACAAATGGCTTTCTCAAGATGGCTACAGGTTCTTGGACTGCTAATAACGATCCTATGTCTAAATGGACAAATGGTCGTGCTTGTATCCAATATCTCAATATCTTCCTTCAGGAGGTAGATAAGGTAAACTGGGCAAAGGACGAGAATGCCCGTAAGATGTATTGTGATAGCCGTAAAGGTGAAGCTTATGCTTTGAGAGCTCTCAACTTGTATTATCTTTTGATGAATCATGGTGGATGGACAGCCGATGGCAAATTGCTTGGCGTTCCTAATTTGACAGAACCAGAGACTTCTACTGATGATTTCAACAAGCCACGTAATACATTCCAAGAGTGCTTGGATCAAATCTATAGCGATTTGGACGAGGCTGCCAAGCTTCTCCCTCTTGATTACAATGATTTGACAGATGATAACGATGTTCCTGCCAAGTATAAGGAAATCGGAGTAAAGACCGCAGGAGACTACAACCGTGTGTTTGGTACCATTATGCGTGGTCGTATCAGCGGTCGTATCGCTGAGGCTATTCGCTCACAGGTATCTTTGCTTGCAGCTAGTCCTGCTTTCTCTGAAGGTACAAACGTGGATTATGCTAAGGCTGCTGACGATGCAGCTACCGTTCTTGACCGTATCAATGGTGTGAATGGTTTGTCTGCTACAGGTAATAATTGGTTTATGCAAACCAGGGAAATCGATGCGCTTGGCTCAGGTGCTTGTCCTGCTGAAATTCTTTGGCGTGGCAGTCGTACCAATGGTTCTGATGACTGGGATCTTGGTCTGAACCAAGAATCTGATAATTTCCCTCCGTCTCTTTATGGTAAGGGTAGAATCAACCCAACTCAGAATCTGGTCGATGCATTCCCTGCTGTAAATGGTTATCCTATCACCGATGCTCGTTCTGAGTATGATAAGTTGAATCCTTACAGCAATCGAGATCCTCGTCTTGACCTTTATATCATTCATGATGGTAGTACTTATAAGGGAAAGACCATTCATACAGACATTACGACGGCTAATAACAATGATGGTTTGAATAAGATTTCCAATTCTACTCGTACAGGCTATTACATGAAAAAGCTGTTGCGTGAGGATTGTAATCCTGACCCTAATGCAAAGAATGCTCAGTATCATTATCCTGTGTATATTCGCTATACTGAGATATTCCTTGATTACGCTGAGGCTGCCAACGAGGCTTGGGGACCACAGGGTAAGGGATCTCACAACTACTCAGCTTACGATGTAATCAAGGCAATCCGTGAGCGTGCCGGAGTTGGCGAGTTTGGCGAGGATCCATACTTGGATGAGTGCGCTGGTAGCAAAGAGAAAATGCGTGAGTTGATTCGCAACGAGCGTCGTTTGGAACTTTGTTTTGAAAATAAGCGCTTTAGTGACCTTCGCCGTTGGAAAGCTCCTCTAAATGAGGCTGTGCGTGGTGTTGAAATCACTTCAGAGGCTGGTGTCCCATCATACAAAGACATGAAGGTTGAGGATCGCAGCTATAAAGATTACATGTATTACGGTCCTATACCACAGAGCGAAATGTTGAAGTGGAGCAACTTGCAGCAGAATAAGGGCTGGGAAGTAAAAAATAACGACTAATATTTAAAATGATGAAAACAATGAAGATAAGCAAATATTTGTCCATGGCTGCATTGGGAATCTTGGCTTTAGGCTTTAACTCTTGTGAGAATGGCGACCAAGAATTTCCTGATTATGAGGGCGGTACTACTGTATATTATCCTTATCAGTATATCGAACGTTCTGTAGTTTTAGGCAATGATGAGAATCGAGATAATACGGATGATAACAATCATGTATTGTATATCGTATCTACAATGGGTGGAGCATATAATGGAAAAAACATCACATTGAATGTAGATGTTGATAATTCATTGTGTGACAATCTGTATTTTGAGGATGGTGTCACTCCTGTAAAGCCAATGCCTAGCAATTATTATACAATTCCTACCAAGACGGTTGCGTATAATGGGAAATTGCAGGGACGTCTTCAGGTTAAGTTGGAGGATGCTTTTTTTGCTGACCCTGATTGTGCAAAGAATACATATGTGATCCCAGTTCGCATCAAGGAAATGGTGGGAGCCGATTCTATTCTTTCGGGTTCTCCTGCCGTTGCAGGTTCAACTCCTGTTCGTACTGATGCTTCAGCTTGGTCTGTTGTTCCTAAGGATTATATCCTTTATTGCGTTAGGTTTATGAATCCATGGGATGGCTATTATTTCCGTAGAGGAACTGACAAGATTACAGAGAATGGACAAACTAAAGAGGTAAAGCGTGAAGGTGCAACTCTTGAAAAGGATGAAGTGAGTCGAATTACAACCAAGAGTTTGAAGGAATGTAATTTCGAAGTCTCTGTAAATAAAGCTGACGGCTCTAAGGTCACTTGCAACTTGAAACTTACGTTCGATGATAATGGTAATTGTACTGTTACTTCTGATACAGAGGGCATGACTGCTTCTGGTTCAGGAAAGTTTGTTGAAAAGGGAGCTAAGTTGGCTTGGGGTAACAAGGATCGTGACATCCTGACTCTCAATTACAAGGTTGATTTCGGTTCTGGTATTGCATTGGAAACATCCGATCAGTTCGTTGCCGAGACTCGTGGTAACACCAATGGTGTTGTTCAATTCAGTCCTCAGTATATCAAGAAGTAATATTCTTGATAGATAAGTGTCATTCTAATAATTTGATTATTATGAAATTGAAAAATATTAATTTAGGTTTAGGCTTGATGGCTCTCTTGGCTTTGTCTTCTTGTGCTGATGACAAGTTCTCGGAGTACAGAACTGATATGACCAAGAATTTGAAGGATTATCAGTATCTGAATAACTACGAGCCTTTGAAGAAATACATGGAAGATATGAAAGCTGCCGGCAAGTGCAATCCCGACTTTAAGTTGGGCATTGCGCTCGAAGCAGCCGAATTCAACAAGCAGGGACTTGTATATTGCCTTGCTGGTAGCAATTTCAATGAAATGACTGCTGGTAATGCCATGAAAATGGCTTCTTGTGTGAAAAATGATGGCAGTATGGATTTTTCGTTAGTCAAGGAGTTCGTCAAGAATGCGCAAGATGCAGATATGACGATTTATGGTCATACGCTGGCTTGGCATGCTCAGGCAGCCAATAAGTACCTCAAAAATCTTATCAAGGATAAGGAGTTGCCACCTGATCCAAATGGTGGAAACAAGTACTTGGAGATTGCTTGTGGCGAAGCTGGTGCCAATAAATGGGATAAACAGATTAGTTATGTGTTGCCTAAGGCATTGGTTAAGGGACAAAGTTACGTGATGTCCGTTAAGGTAAAGGCTTCGGATGGTGGAACTTTTGCTGCTTGGCCTATTTGGGAAGCAAGTGATAATAAAAACCAATGGGGTGGTAGTAATGATGTGCAGTATATGGCTGATTATGACATCACTAACGATTATTCTACTTTGACTTGGGAGTTTACTGCCAATTTCCCTATTGATAAGCTTCAGTTTGTGTTTGGTAACGTAGGAGGAACCATTTCTTGCGATGACTTTAAGTTGACGAAAGCTGGTTCTGATGAGAATCTTATTGAAAATGGAGACTTTGCAAAAGAGTCGGCTCATGGTTGGAACCAGACTGGCTGTAGTAACATCAAGGTGGCTTCTGCAGCCGCATCTGTCGCGGTAGAACAACTAGTTAATGAGCAAACCTATACTGATGGACCTTTCCCATTCTATGCTATGGGATGCGAACCACCTGTTGTGAATGGTGCTATCCATTTTGTTCCAACAGGAGCTTGGTCTCAGTTCTTTGTTATGCCAGGTAGCAACAATACGCTATCTGAGGGTAATTATGTGGTTTATCTTGACTTGTCTGCTTCAAAGGATGCTAGTGGAGTAGAATTGACTATGCAGAATGGTTGGGGTGCCAGTGATCAGGCTATTACTGTAAAAGTACCTGTTTCTGCTGGTCGTCATAACGTAAAACTTCAGATGCCTAATATTGCTGGAGGTAATTATGATATTATCTTGAAACCACAGACTGCAGATGCTACTTTGGATGTACATTCTGTTCAGGTTTGTCAGGTCAAGAATCTCAACTCCATTCCTCTCACCGATGAAGAGAAGAAAAATGTTCTTACCACTGCCATGGGAACTTGGATTGATGGTATGATGGAGGCTACTGATGGTTATGTTACATCTTGGGATGTTGTGAACGAGGCCCTTTCTGGTGACGATAAAGATGGTGATGGCAAGTACGACTTGCAGTCTGCTAAACGAGGCAACGTTTCAGCTGACGATGCAAAGAACAATTTCTACTGGCAGGATTATCTTGGCGACCTCGACTATGTTCGCTTAGCCGTGGCTGATGCTCGCAAGAGTTTCGCCGACCATAATGGTGACCCTGAGAAATTGAAACTCTTCATCAATGATTATAACCTGGAGAGTGATTGGGACGACAATGGCAAGTTGAGGAGTTTGATTCAGTGGATCAAGGATTGGGAGGCTGATGGTGTTACCAAGATTGATGGTATCGCATCTCAGATGCATATCTCTTGCTATGCTGATCCTAAGACTCAGGAAAATAAGAAAAATCATATCGTCAAGATGTTGGAGTTGATGAAGGAAAGTGGCAAGCTTTGCAAGATTTCTGAACTTGATATGGGTTATGTCGATGCCGCTGGCAATTCTGTAACTTATGATCAGATGACCGAGGAACAACACAAGGAAATGCGTGACCTCTACACCTTCGTTCTCCAGAAGTACTTCGAGATTATTCCTGCTGCTCAGCAGTATGGCATCACTCAGTGGTGTGCTACAGATTCTCCTAAGGATTCAGGTTGGCGCAAGGGTGAGCCTACAGGTCTCTGGGATCTCAACTATCTTCGCAAGCATACCTATGCAGGTTTTGCTGCTGGTCTTGGCGCTCCTGAATTTTGGAACGGCGCCAAGTAATTACTCTAAAAGACATTAGTTTTAGGTTTTATCATACAAAGATTAACCCAAAAAAGATGTTAGTCGTTAAGGTTGGCTGTGTTGTGATGACACGGTCAACCTTTTTTATATAGTATAAAATGTTGCTTTATTAGGAAATAGATTATTTTATATCCCTTTTCCCTTTTTTCATAAACTATTTGTAACACCACATAAAGTTATAACTGACTTTTTATACTATCTTTGCCAACAGATTAGAGTAACCTCTCAATCTTATAACTGAATTTATTAACTTAATAACAAATTGTGCTTATGAAAAAAGTTATTTACTTTGCTGGCAGCATATCGCCATTGTGGATGATATCGCCAAGACTATCATGACTAACATAACATTCATAGGTATTATGGGTGCTATTCTTTCTAGTGACAAATACTCACATAAATATAAATTTAGTGTAAAACATAAGTTCTATATTAATGTAGGACGATAACAGTTTACGTATGAAAAAGAAAAATATCCAGACCTCCATTTTATCAATGGTCATTGCTGCATGTATGATATCTCATCAGCAAAATGCGCAGGCCGGAGAAAATCAGTCCCTGCAAAATGATTCCGTACCTTATGTAACCATGCCGGACGTATCCCCAAAACTCACTACAGGAGATGGAAATCCCCTGCTGGATTTTATGTTTACAGCGGATCCAACTGCAGTAGAATATAATGGCAGAATTTATGTGTACGCAACAAACGATCAGCAACAATATGATTCAATAGGCGGTTACGGAAAAAACTCCTACGAATACATCAAATCTCTGGTGATGATGTCTTCCGATGACATGACAAACTGGACCTATCACGGAATTATTAAAACAGACAGCATCGCCCCATGGATACAAACATCATGGGCACCGTCGATCGCAAAACGTGAGGAAGCGGACGGCAAGACTCACTTCTACCTCTATTTCTCTAATAGCGGGGGTGGAACCGCAGTGCTGACATCCACATCCCCCATAGGACCGTGGTCAAGCCCGCTGAATCATAGTTTGGTAGACACAAACACTCCCGGCATAGCAGGAGAATGCAAAGCTGCTTTCGATCCGGGTGTAGTCATCGATGACAAAGGAAAAGGTTGGCTGACAGTAGGCGGAGGATGTGCTCGCATTATGCGTTTGGGAAAAGACATGATTAGTGTGGATGGCCCGATAAAGCCCATCAGGGCTCCCCATCATTTCGAAGCTAACGAATTAAACTACATCAACGGCACATACATTTATACTTATAATATAGATTGGCAAGATTTTAGCGACTGGCCTCTCCCGACAGAGAAACCAACCACCTGTTGCATGAGTTACATGACTAGCAAAACTCCGCTGGTAACCAAAAGTTGGAAATACCAGCACAACTATATGAAAAACCCTGGAGATTATGGATTTGACTACAGCAACAATCATACACATCTACACAAATTCCGCGGGAAATGGTATGTATTCTATCACACAATGAGTTTGCAACATAGTTTCAATACAACAGCTGGTTTTCGTAATGTTTGTGTCGATGAAATACAAGTTGACGAGAATACTGTGAATATCCACATGGGTAATCAGACTCTGAAAGGCGTAAAACAGATACAGCCTATGAATCCGTTCATCATCCAGCAGGCCGAAACCACAGCTGCCACACAAGGCGTCAAGTTCACAAATGGAAAAAGCATCGGGGACATGTATGCCGTTACCGTTCCCAACAAGACTGGCATCATTGCTGTCAGAGGTGTGGAATTCAACAAAGTACCTTCCAGCCTGGAAATTAAGGCATCCGGAAACGGAATCATAGAAGTTCGCCGGGATAGGCCGGACGGAGAAGTCATAGCTTCAATCAAAGTTGGTACCCCGCAAATGAAACTCATAGAATCCCAACTTCAAAAGAATATGACAGGCACAATGGACCTCTGTTTTGTCCTGAAAGGAAACAATATCACATTCGACGAATGGAAGTTCAAATGATACCTTCCTGATGACAAGGAGGGTGCATTGCCCATTATGATGCACTCTCCTTAACTTCCTGTACGTATCCCGCGCTGAGGAGAATATGCATGGAAGCTGTGCTATCAAACATAACTATAAAGGCAATGTTATCAGAAAAAGATAATTCAGTAATTGATATTTAACATATAACAAATGAGACGTTTAATAATTATCGCATCTCTTTTCATGAATCTGTGCCTTCCTATGGGGACACAGGCAAGTAATGGGGGCAATGTAAGCCCCGATCCAAATTTTCAAATTTATCTATGTTTCGGACAGTCAAACATGGAGGGTAATGCCGCCATCGAAGACATCGACCGAACAGGTGTGAATCCAAGATTCATGGCAATGTATGCCGTGGATGATGAAAAAGCTGGATGGAAAAAAGGACAGTGGCATACTGCCGTTCCTCCTCAGGCACGACCAGACACTGGCCTTACTCCTGTAGATTATTTCGGAAGAAAGATGGTGGATAACCTGCCAGACAGCATCAAGGTGGGAACCATCACCGTGGCGGTGGGCGGTGCCAGCATCGACCTCTTCGACAAGCGTACCTGTAAGGCGTACCTGAAGAAGCAGCCCGACTGGATGAAGAACTTCGCTTCCAAGTATAACGGCAATCCATACGCCCGACTCATCGAACTTGCCAAGATTGCCCAGAAGCAGGGCGTTATCAAGGGTATCCTGCTGCATCAGGGTGAAACCAACAATGGCGATGCCAACTGGTCTAACCGTGTGAAGATCGTGTATAACGATATTCTGAAAGAGTTGCACCTGAAGGCAGAAGATGTACCTTTGCTCGTGGGCGAAACCGTTCAGAAAGACCAGGGCGGCAGCTGTTGGCAGCATATCGCCATTGTGGATGACATCGCCAAGACCATCCCTACTGCCCACGTCATCTCTTCCAAGGGATGTCCGCAGCGTGGCGACGGATTGCATTTCATTGCCGAAAGCTATCGCACCATGGGTAAGCGTTATGCCAACATGATGCTCTCGCTGCTCGGTATCATTCCGGATGCCAACTATCCGCGTGTGGACAAAGACCGCCGTGCCTACGTCAAGCTTCACGCACCGGAGGCAAGGCAGGTAATCTTCGACATCTGCGGAAAGAAGTATCCGATGAAGAAGGATCTGGATGGCGACTGGTATGGTGTTTCTGACCCATTGGTAGTAGGCTTCCACTATTATTTCCTGAATGTGGATGGTGTACAGGTAGTAGATCCAGCCAGCGAAACCTATTTCGGATGCTGCCGAGAGGCGAGTGGTCTGGAGGTTCCTGAGGGAGCCGAAGGCAACTACTATCGTCCTCAGCAGGGAGTAGCTCAGGGTCAGGTTCGTTCGGTATCTTACTATGCTGCATCTCAGGGCAAGTTCCGCAGAGCCATGGTTTATACGCCTGCAGAATATGAAACCAATCTCACCAAGCGCTATCCAGTGCTCTATCTGCAGCACGGAATGGGAGAGGACGAGACGGGCTGGAGCCATCAGGGCTATATGCAGCACATCATGGATAATCTCATTGCCGAAGGCAAGGCTGAGCCTATGATTGTGGTAATGGAGAGCGGTGATGTGAAGCAGCCTTTCGTACCACGTCCTGGCAAGGATGTAGATGAGGAGCGCAAGCTCTATGGTGCTTCTTTCTACGATGTGATTATCAAGGATCTGATTCCGATGGTAGATAAGAAGTTCCGCACCTATACTGATAGAAACCATCGTGCGATGGCTGGTTTGTCATGGGGCGGTTGCCAGACTTTCAACACCGTGTTGCCGAACCTGGATAAGTTCTCAGCCCTGGGAACTTTCAGCGGAGCGCTTTTCGGTGTGGATGTCAAGACCTGCTTCAATGGCGTTTTTGCCGATGCAGCGAAGTTCAACAGCCAGATAAACTATATGTTCATGGGCTGCGGTTCTGAAGAGAACTTCGGCACGGAGAAGATGGCGAAGGAGCTGAAGGATCTGGGCATCAAGCTTGATGTCTATGTTTCTCCTGGTACTCATCACGAGTGGCTCACCTGGCGCAGATGTTTCAAGGAATTCGTTCCTCATCTGTTTAAGTAACACGACAAAAAATCAATAAGCTGATATTTTAAGTTGAATCCCGAAGCGGCATGGCTGCTTCGGGATTTTTTGATGTTATATTTATATTATCAAATGTATCATTTGGGATTTTGTTATTTTTCAGAAAGTATTTGTAACATAAAACAAAGCTATGTAACAAAATAAATCTTAATTTTGCAGCGTGCTTCTTTAACAAAGAAAGCTATTTATTAAAAATGTACAATCGTAAACTTATAAAAATAAATAATTTTAATCTATTCTCTTATGAGGAACTTTAAAAAGATTGAAAAGCCGTTAGCGTTGCTATCCTTTCTCTGTTTATTCCCAGCTGGGATGTCGGCTCAGAGTATTGTAAAAGGAGTAGTTACAGATCCAAGTGGTGAACCTATCATTGGTGCTACAGTGAAAGCTGCAGGCAGCAAGCTGGGTGTGATTACTGATTTGGATGGTAAGTTTAGCATTGATGCTGCACCTGATGCAACATTAACGATTACCTATGTGGGTATGGAGCCTAAGACCGTGAAAGCTCAGGCTGGTAAAATGCTTACCATTACCTTGAAGGATGATTCTAAAGTTCTGAATGATGTCGTTGTCATCGGTTATGGCGTTCAGAAGAAGAGCGACCTGACAGGTGCAGTTGCATCTATCAAGAGCGATGATATCAAGGGCTTGTCAGCTACCGATGCCGGTGCTGCCCTCCAGGGTAAGGCTGCCGGTGTACAGATTATTAATTCGGGTGGTCCGGGTGAGGCTGCCGATATCCGTATCCGTGGTTATTCTTCTAATAGTGGTAATATCGGTCCGTTGCTCATTGTCGATGGTCTGAAGGTGGATAACATCCAGTATCTGGATCCATCTATGATTGAAAGCATGGAGGTATTGAAGGATGCCGCTTCTGCTGCCATCTATGGTGCGCAGGCAGGTAATGGTGTCGTTATCATCACAACCAAGACGGGTGCTGCCAATGGCGGTAAGGCACAGATCTCTTATAGCAGCAAGTTCACTATCCAGTCGTTGGGAAAGAAGGCTGAGATTTTTGATGCTCCTGAGTATATCGAGTATCACAAGTACTTGGGTGACTTGACCGATGATCTTCTGAAGAAGAACAACTATAATGGTCAGAACACTAACTGGTATGACGAGGTATTTGAGAACAGTCTGGTTCATCAGCATAGCCTCACCGTGCAGGCAAGCAATGGCAAGGGCCGTTTCCTCGCCAGTCTGAATATCCTCAACAATAATGGTATCGTAAAGGGCGACAAGGATACTTACAAGCGCTTCACCGGTCAGATTAATGCTGATTATGATGTTTACAAGTGGTTGAATGTGACGACCAATACTTCTTTCGAGAAGTGGAAGACCCAGGGTGTGACCAAGGGTTATGGTTCTATTCTGAACTCTGTGGTTTCCATCGACCCATTAACTCCTGCTTATTATAGTAATGTCGATGATCTGGCTCCTGCCATGAAGTCGGCTCTCGAAGCAGGCAAGGCGGTGATGCGAGATCCTAACCATAACAATGACTACTATGCTACTTCTAAATATATAGAGGATGCAACAGGTAACCCATTGGCTCAGAAAGACCGTCATGACATCACCAATTCCGGTATCAATGTGCGTGGAACCGTGGCTGCCAATCTCAAGCCATTCAAGGGCTTTACCTTTACTTCCCGTCTGGGCTACCGCATTACCCAGAGCAATTACCATAAATTTGAGGCGCCATACTATCTCAATACAATGGCCAACTCAACCAAGTACAACATTGAGGCACGTTCCAACAACGGCTTGTACTATCAGTGGGAAAACTTCGCCAACTATATGAATACATTCGGCAAGCATACAGTGGGTGCGATGGCAGGTATGTCGTTTACCAAGAATCATTGGGACAACAATACCATTTCTTCAGAAGGCGATGATATTCTTTCTGCCTATGAGTCCAACTTCCGCTACATCGACTACTTGCTGGCTGATGCCACCAAGAGCGTGGGCAATGCTCCGAGTGATGCTACCGAGCTTTCTTACTTCGGACGTTTGAGCTATAGCTACGACAACCGTTACTTCCTGCAGTTCAACTTCCGTCGTGATGCCTTCGATACATCCAAGCTTTCCAAGAAGGCTCGTTGGGGTAACTTCCCATCTTTCTCTGCGGGATGGTCTATCAGCAATGAGAAGTTCTTCAAGGATCATATAGATCGTGATGCAGTTTCCTTCCTGAAGCTCCGTGCATCATGGGGTCGCAATGGTAATGTCAATATCCTGAACGGTTATCCATATTCTTCTCCTATCGCACTCAACCAGAGCTTCTATCAGTATAATCCGTCTATCGGTGATGGTAAGCTTACCTATGGTTCCAAGCCAACTGGTCTTGCCAATCCAGATTTGACGTGGGAGACATCTGAGCAGGTGGACTTAGGTCTTGATGCTCGTTTCCTTAACGACCGTCTTACCTTGGGTGTTGACTGGTATCGCAAGACTACCAAAGACCTCTTGATTGAGATTGCTCCTCTTCCAGAAATCGGTGTCAACAAGACTGTTGTGAATTCCGGTAAGGTTCTCAATTCAGGTCTCGACTTCGAATTGGGTTGGAGAGACAACATCAAGGACTTCAAGTATGGAGTTACCGTGAATGGTTCTACCTTGAAGAACGAGGTAAAGGAGGTTTCTGCTATGGTAAACCGTCTTACCGAGGTAGGTATTGATGGATTCAACAACCAGTTGAAGCCAACCTTCGAGGCTGGTCACTCCGTATGGTATTTCCGTGGTTACAAGTATGCAGGTGTTGCAGAAGATGGCAGTGCCCTCTATTATGACAAGAATGGCGAAATCACTTCAGCTCCAACCGATGAGGACAAGCAGGATCTGGGTGCAGGTATTCCTAAGTTTACCTATGGTATCACCATCAATCTGGCTTATAAGGGATTCGACCTCTCTGTATTCGGAACAGGTGCAGCAGGCAACAAGATTTACAACCTGATGGTATCTGCCGACCGCCCATTGATTAACGGTATCGACACCTATTGGAAGGATTCATGGAGAGAAGACCGTACCAATGCCAAGTATCCTGATATGAAGAAGGTTGCTACCGACTGGAAGTTCTTCAGCTCTGATGCTGCTATCTTCAGCGGTTCTTACTTCAAGTTCAAGCAGATTCAGTTGGGTTATACTTTGCCAAAGCTTATCACAAGCAAGATTGGCTTGAGCGACCTCCGTGTTTACTGCTCATTGGATGATTTCTTCACCATCACCAACTATCCTGGTGCCGATCCTGAGACAGCTTCCATGAACAGTGGTGCATCCCGTGGTTTCGATAATGGTACCTATCCAACTTCCAAGAAGATGGTATTCGGTATCAATGTAACATTCTAACCTTTTAAAATGAAAAGAAATGAAGAAAATATTATTTTCAACCATATTGACACTCGCTGCAACAGCCACCATGACACTCACCACATCTTGTGAGGATCAGTTGGATATCGAGCAGAAGGGTGTTATCCCATCAGAGAAATTCTATCAGACTGATGCTGATGCCGAGGCTGCCCTGGTTGCGGCTTATGAGGGATTCATGTGTAATGTAGTGGGACGTAATCACGATGGTGGTGGTCCTGGCATCTACACTCCTTATAAGATTATCACCAATATGTGTGGCGATGATGTGCTCTATGCCAGTGGTAACTATGGCGACCACGAGTTCAGCGGTATGCTCAATGAGTTCCGTTACGATGCTGAGGCAGAGGTGCCTAAGTTTATGTACACCGGTCTTTATCTCTCGGTATATACCTGTAATCTCGTTACAGATCACTTCCAGAATGCAGCAGATACTCCAGTTAAGAAGCGCTGCGTAGCTGAGGCTCGTGTTCTTCGTGCCTTCGACTACTTCCTGCTGGCTAATCTCTGGAATAATCCTCCGTTCATAGATCACGTATTGGCAGGAACAGATCTTCCTTATAACTGCAACAAGGATCCAGAGAATCCTATGGACCACAAGCAGCTCATTCAGTGGGTGGCTAAAGAGTGCGAGGAGGCTGCTGCCGACCTCGACGAGCGCAAGGGCACCGATGATAAGGATGGTGCCGTTAAGGTGACCAAGGGCTTTGCATGGGCTCTGGCTGGTAAGGCTTACCTCTTCGCCGGTGAATATGATAAGGCTAAGACTGCTCTCAAGAAGGTTATCGATTCTGGCAAGTATGCACTTGTTCCTGGCGATCGCTATATGGACAACTTCCATATCGAGGGCGATGGCAACGAGGAGAAGGTCTTCGAAATCAACTTCGAGTACAATGCTGGTAAGGGAGCATGGGCTGGTATGATTCAGCGTTCAAGCTGGATGGAATCTAATGCCTGGAACTGGCGTGCCGGCAACTTCGTCAAGTCACCACAGAGTGTTTATAGTGGTATTGATGGTTGGGGAGGTCTTGGTGTTCCTCAGTGGTTTGGTGATGAATTCTATGCCAATGATGGTGATTCCTATCGCTTCAAAGCTACTTTGAAGCATATTGATGATGCTGTCTATAAGATGGAATATGCTGACCCTGCATTGAATGCAATGTCGGTAGAAGAGAAGATGAAGAGCAAAGAGGTGGGTATCAACGACCCTGTACAGGGACTTTACGACAACTCATTCTGGTTGGCTTTCAAGCAGATAATCAGAAAGGCTGATACTGATGGCAACAAATATGGAGACAATATTCGTCTGAACAACTATGTTGTGATGCGTTATGCTGAGGTATTGCTCAATTATGCGGAAGCTTGTCTCAATACAGGCGATCAGTCTGAGGCTAAGAAGTACATCAATATGATTCAGGAGCGCGCCGGTTCAAAGACCATCAGCCAAACAGTAGATATGGATGTACTGAAGAGGGAGAAGTCTTACGAGCTCTGGCTGGAAGGCTGCCGCTGGTTCGATGTGATGCGTTGGAAGGATGCCAAGGCTATCGAGCGCCTGAAGAATGTAGGCTCTGACTGTCCTCATGTATTCGATAAGTTGTTCCGTGCACCTAAGGCTGATGACCGCAAGGTTACCTGGGAACATGGTACAGAGGCCAACAGCCGTTTCTATACCGTATCTACCAGTGCAGCCAAGGATGCCGGTTTCGAAGTAGGTTTCAAGGAGGGCAAGCATGAGTTCTTCCCTTATCCACAGACCGTGAAGGATAAGAATCCTAACCTGGAGCAGAATCCTGGTTGGTAATCATGAAGTTGTTTTGTAAATATAACGTTTTTAGAACTATAGATTAGTTTGCCAATTAGGGGGTGTTTTGAAAAGAAGCACCCCCTTTTTTCTTCTTTAAAGGGATTTGCGTATGAAAACATGGATGTGTGCCTTGATGCTGGCGTTATCGACAGGAGCTTCTGCTCAGAACCCGATTATCAGCGGACAGTATTCTGCTGATCCTACGGCTCGCGTATTCAACGGGAAGATGTATCTTTATCCTTCTCATGACATTCCGAGTCCTATCGAGAAACTGAAGGAATGGTTCTGTATGGCAGATTATCACGTTTTCTCTTCTGCCAATCTTACTGAGTGGCAGGATCATGGAGTCATCGTTTCGCAGGATAAAGTACCTTGGGTACAAGACGGAAGTTATACGATGTGGGCTCCTGATTGTGTAGAGAAAGGCGGGAAATATTACTTCTATTTCCCAGCCGCTCCGAAAGGGGAGGAGAAGGGATTCGGAATAGGTGTGGCGGTTGCCGACCAGCCGGAAGGACCATTTATGCCGATGTGGAAACCCATAGAGGGAGTTCATGGTATAGACCCTTGTGTGTTGATAGATAAAGACGGACAGGCTTATATCTACTGGGCTGGAGCTGGTTTGCACATGGCTAAGCTGAAACCAAACATGACGGAACTTGCCTCGGACCCCAAACTGGTAGAGGGATTGCCTGAAGGATTCAAGGAAGGACCGTTTGCCTTCGAACGTAACGGCAAATATTATTTCACCTTCCCTTGGGTACGTGAAAAGAATGGCACCGAAACGCTGGCTTATGCCATGGCTGACCATCCGATGGGACCTTTCACATTCAAGGGCATCATCATGGATGAGTCGCCTACAAAGTGCTGGACCAATCATCATAGCATCGTGGAATATCAGGGACAGTGGTATCTCTTCTATCATCATAATGATTATTCCCCAAAGTTCGACAAGAACCGCTCGGTACGAATCGACTCTCTGAACTTCAATCCTGACGGAACGATACAGAAGGTGATACCTACGCTAAGAGGTGTGGGAATGACGAACGCTCGCTCGCGCATTCAGATAGACCGCTATTCTGCGCTGCAAGGCAAGGGTATTGGTATTGATTATCTGGATAAAAACAACTGTTTTGCCGGATGGAAGACTCTCTTCTCAAAATCGAATGCTGCTCTTATATATAATAAGGTGGATTTCGGTAACGAGAAGGTGGCGGAAATCACTGTTCGTGCCAAGTCGCCAAAGGGCGGTGTGCTCGTAGTCAGAGCCGATGGCAAGAAGGGAAATATCATCGCTAAAGTGAAGATTCCGAAGTCGGCAGGCTGGAAGAATATCCGTGCCCAGGTGCTCCATGCTCCTCTAGGCGTCCATGCTTTACACGTATCCTTGCAGAGTGGTGCCGATGTAGAGGTTGACTGGTTGGGTTTCGATGCTTTGCCTTGGGATAAAGGAGCTTTCGAAACTCATCAGTACCGCAATCTCTTTGCCGAAATGGGCTATAAGCAGACAGATATTGACAGGAAGGTGAACGAAGTATTCAATGATGTATTCTATGGTAAGAATAAGGTCTATTTCGAAGTAGGCGATTCCATGGGATATGTCAGCGATATAAAGAACAATGATGTGAGAACCGAAGGCATGTCGTATGGAATGATGGCTGCCGTGCAGTTTGATAAGAAGGACATCTTCGACCGCCTCTGGCGATGGAGCAAGAGATACATGCAGCATCAGGAAGGACCTTATAAGGGCTATTTCGCATGGAGCTGTAAGACTGATGGAACGAGAAATGCGCAGGGAGCCGCATCTGATGGTGAACTCTATTTCGTAACTTCGCTCATCTTTGCATCCAACCGATGGGGCAATGATACGGGCATCAACTATCTGAAGGAAGCGCAGCATATTCTAGATTGCAGCATGCAGAAGGCGGGAATGGACCGCACAGCTCCGCTCATCAATCTTGAACATCAGCTCATCACCTTTACGCCCGATCATTGGGGCGGGAAGTTTACCGATCCTTCTTACCATCTCCCTGCCTTTTACGAGGTTTGGGCAAAATGGGCTAACGACGGACGTTCTCAGTTCTGGAAGGAATGTGCAGAGAAAAGCCGTGAGTTCCTGCATAAGTGCATCAATGAGAAGACGGGCTTGAACCCGGACTATTGCAACTATGATGGAAGTCTGATGAAGACGGGGCAGTTGCTGGGTGATGCATTCCGCTACGATTCATGGCGAGTGCCAATGAACATAGCGCTCGATTATTCATGGGCTTGTAAGGATAAGGAGTGGCAGCAGAAATATGCCAATACGCTGCAGAACTTCCTGTATAGTCAGGGTATTGATTCTTTCCTGGATCAGTATAATGTAGATGGAACGATGGTAGAAGATATTCTGCCGGCAGGTACGGCTCCTAAGGCGCTCCGCCATTCTATCGGTTTTGTTGCCACTGCGGCTGCGGCTTCATTGGTCAGCAATCATGTGAAGGGCAGGGAATTCGTCAGTCATTTCTGGAATGCCAAGCATGAGCCAGATAAAGAAGGCTTCTTCGATGGCTACTACGACGGACTGTTGCGTCTCTTCGCCTTCATGCATCTGAGTGGCCGTTATCAGATTATCGAACCTCAAAAATAAAAAGAATAGTCTATGAACAACTTTTTCAATAAAATAGTAAGATTGTTTTGTTTATGTGTATTCCTTTTTGGACATTCCTCTGCGGATGCCCAAAATAAGGAATTACCTGTAGACATTAATCCTTATTTCGGACCTGTCGGCAAGCAGCCTGTCGTGCCCAATGCGGCTGGCTTTATACAGAGATGGTTGCTTCTGGAGCCAATCTCGATGCCAGTCAAAAGCAATGTCGTTTTTACTGATTCTTATCTGAAGGAGATATTCCATACGCAGTATTTCCCTAAACAGATGGAAACAGTTCCTAAGGATGGAGCCGTCGTGAAGGTGGGCAAGGAAAAACTGAAATGGCATGCGCTGGACAGTAAACTGTTTAATGTGAAACTCTTCCGTTTCGCTACTTCGTTCGAAAAACCCAAGTATGGTGTCTTGTTCTGGGCGGTTACCATTATCGATTGCCCTGAGGAGATGAAAAACGTCCGCTTGGCTGTTGGCTCGAATGGTGCTTCCATGTGGTGGCTCAATGGTGAGGAGGCGGTGATGCTGGAAGGCGACCGAAGGATGGTTCGCGATGATGTGGTTTCTAAGAAGCTTACCTTGAAGAAAGGTAGAAATATCCTTCGTGGTGCAGTCATCAATGGCCCAGGCATGAGCGACTTCTGTGTCCGATTCATCGACGGACAGGGCAAGCCTGTCAGAAACCTGTCTATTCACGTGAAGTAGTGCAATCAATAAAGAAAGTTATGAAACAGAACAATATATTTTTCAGATATTTTAGCCCGGTTGCTGTTCAGCAGAAACTTTATGCCGCTGCTTTGGTTGCCTTGTTGTCTTCTTCTGCTTACGAGGCAGAAGCCCAGGTTGGCGAACCTTTCATTCATGATCCTTCTACCATTGCCCAGTGTGATGGAAAGTATTATACCTTTGGAACGGGTGAAGGTGGAATCTGGTCGGAGGATGGCTGGACCTGGCAGGGTGGTGCTGTTCGTCCCGGAAGAGGAGCGGCTCCTGATGTGTTGAAGATTGGCGACCGTTATCTTGTAGCCTACAGTGCTACGGGTGGTGGATTGGGAGGCAGTCATCGTGGTGATGTCCTGACGATGTGGAACAAAACGCTCGATCCGAAATCGCCTGATTTCAAATATACTGAACCGGTGGTGGTAGCTTCTTCTTTGGATGATGAAGATTGTGATGCCATTGATGCGGGCTTGTTGCTCGACCCTACTACCGGCAGACTCTGGCTCAGCTATGGTACCTATTTCGGATTTATCCGTCTGGTAGAACTTGATCCGAAGACAGGTAAGCGGATGGAAGGCAACGAACCCGTCAATATCGCCATCGACTGTGAAGCTACTGATTTGATTTACCGCAACGGCTGGTATTATCTTCTCGGCACTCATGGCACCTGTTGCGATGGTCCTAATTCTACCTACAATATCGTGGTGGGACGTTCGCGAAAGATAACCGGTCCATACGTAGATAATGTGGGCAGAGTGATGTTGCAGGGCGGAGGAAAGATGGTGATTGCTGCCAATAATCTGAAGACGGGTCCCGGTCACTTCGGGCGCTATATCGAGGAAGAAGGTGTAGAAAAGATGTCGTTCCACTATGAGTCTGATTTCAGACAGGGAGGACGAAGCGTGTTGGCTATCCGTCCTTTGTTGTGGAAGAACGACTGGCCTGTGGCTGGTGATGAATTTCATGCCGGAACCTACGAGATAGAATCGGAACGAAGAGGCTATGCCCTGGAGATTGCCGTAGATTTCGTGAGAATGCAGCGGGATATCGAACCTTTCTGGATCAAGCCGACCAAGCCTTTGAAGAACATCGAACCTCAAACCTTGAAGGAGGTAGAAGCAGGATGGCCTAAGGGCGAGGTGAAGGTAAGAATGAACGATTACATGTTCCGTCCTCATCAGAAGTGGAGTATCATGCCTGCCGGAAAGGGTGGTTATCTGGGTGGCCCTTATTATAAGATCTGCATAGAAGGCACTACCCGTTATCTTACCGCAACCGCTCAGCATGATGTCATCGCCAAACCTGAGTTTACGGGTGAAGATGCCCAGCTTTGGCGCATCGAACAACTTACCGATGGCACCTATCGCATTATGCCGAAGGCTATACCAGGCACAGAAGAGAAACTGGCATTGGTTTCATTAGGCGACTGTACCCCAGGCTTGGCTCCTTTCGATTTCAACAGCGACAATTCTAAATGGAATTTCAGACAACAATAAATTCATGATGATTTGATAAGTTACTGAACTTTCGCATATCAGGAAGTTAAAGGAGTTAAGGAAGTTAAGGAGTTAAGACGTATGTCTTTCTGTTTAAAAACTATGCTAAAAAAGACTGTTGTCTTAACTCCTCAGCGACCGTAGGGAGCGATAACACCTTTAACTCCTGAACTTCAAAACTGGAATAAGTTATTTTAATGGTCTTAGAAACCTGTATTATTTACTTCTTAAATACAGTTCTGTGTGGTTGTCGGCAGCTGCCGGCAATCTTGCTGTCATATATCCGCAAGGTTGCTGCCATATGCCAGCAACCTTGCTGGCAATTGCCAACTATTAAATAAATCTAATTCTTATGATCAATAGATACAGCTTCTGTGATTATTTCATATATTTGCAGAAGATAATAAAACAAAGCAACTATGGACTTAAAGTATGATGTTTATACTATTACCAATGCTGAGGGTAGTGGTGAGGAACGTAAATACGTTCGATTGAAGCAGTATGAGGCGATGACGGCTCACGAACTGGAAGCCACCATCCAGCAAAGATGTTCACTCACCAAGGGTGATGTGGCTGCAGTGTTGTCAGAACTTCATGACATTGTCGTGTCTGAATTTTCTATGGGACGCAGGGTTTATATTCCCGAACTGGGATATTTCTCGCTTGCTGTAAACCTGGAAATGCCTGCGGATAAGCCTAATAAGAAGATTACGGGAAAGGAAGTACGTTTGCGGGGAATCAATTTCCGTCCGGAGGCTGGGCTGTTGAGGGAAATAGATAGAAATATCCATTTCGTCCGTTCCCAGTATTCCAGTCGTTCAACTATTTTTACAGAAGAGAAGCTTTGGGCAAAATTGCAGGAATATTTCCTGAAGAACCGTTATATCACCATCAAACTCATGAGGATACTGTTTGGACTGTCTCGCCACATGGCACAAAAGTGGATAAATCACTTCATAGCCAAAGGCTTGTTGGTAAAGGATGGTACTCCCCGTTCACCGATTTATTTCTTGAATAATAAAACGGAATAGTTGAGAATATGAAGGGAAATAAACCATATATCATCAAACGGTTATTTCTATGTGCTCAATACCCGACAGGGCCTTTCTGATAATTGTATTCTACAGATGATGCTGTCTTTTGCAGTCGAAATACTATCTTAAGTATTTGGAACAGTACAAATCATAAACCCTCTAATAAAATAAACAAAAGTATGCTAAAGAATTTATCTCTCATTGCCCTTTTGGGCTTCGCTGTAGTTGGCGTTCCAAGTGAACTCAGCGCCAAGAGCGTAAAGGTGGCAGGCACCCAGAAAGGTACGGCTGCCAAGTCTGTCACCCGTCAGGTGGCTCAGCAGAATGTGACCATCGAATTCTATTCTCCATCCATCGTCCGCATCTTGAAATCTGATGCTGGACTTGGTGCTCCTGTTCAGAAGAAAAGCTATTCTGTTGTTTTGAAACCTCAACAGATGAAGGACGTTCAAATACGGGAAAATGGTGATGTTGTAAAAATAAACTCTGGTTTTATCTCCGTAGAACTGAATCAGCAGACTGGCGAAATCCGCTTTCTTTCGAAGGATGGAAAGTTGCTGCTTACCGACACGAAGACCCGTCTGGAAGCCCGCAAGGATGAAGCCAACAAGGGCAAGTACCGCATAGAGCAGGACTTCCGTCTTGCCGACGACGAGGCCATCTATGGTCTGGGACAGTTGCGTGATGTTTATATGAATCAGCGTGGCCGCCAGAACATCGTACTCTGGAATCATAACACCTATATCGCCATCCCTTATTTCACCAGTGAGAAAGGCTATGGTCTTTACTGGGACAATGCTGGAAAAACCTATTTCAATGATATCGTAGCATCCAAGAACAATAGCAACCAGCCATCATGCACTTCCTTTACCAGTGAAGTGGGAACCTGCGCCGACTACTATTTCATGTACAAGGATGGTACGCAGGATGGAGTCATCGCCAGCATCCGTGAACTGACCGGACAGGCTACAATGTTCCCGAAATGGGCGATGGGCTTCTGGCAATGCCGCGAGCGCTATAAGACCAGTGATGAACTGGCAGGCGTATTGGATAAGTATCGCGAACTGAAGATTCCTACTGATGCCATCGTGCAGGACTGGCAGTATTGGGGATGCGACTCCAACTGGAATGCGATGAAGTTCCAGAACCCATACTATATAAATAAGGTGGGCGACCCAGCCTATGCCAAGTATCTTCCTACCGATATGAAGCAGATGAAGGCACAGGGAGAACCCCGCCTGAAGAGTCCGGAAGAGATGGTGAAGTATGTTCACAAGAACAATGCCCATCTGATGATTTCCATCTGGGCTAGTTTCGGTCCGTGGACAGAGCAGTATCGTGAACTGAAGAAGATGAATGCCCTCCTTCCTTTCGATACCTGGCCAAGAAACAGTGGCGTGATGCCATACGATGTCTTCAATCCGAAGGCTCGCAACCTCTACTGGAAGTATCTTACCCACCTCTACCAGATGGGCTTCGATGCCTGGTGGACCGATTCTACGGAGCCAGACCATTTTGAGAAGCCGGGCGATGAGAACTATCAGACCTACGATGGTTCATGGCTGGGCGTGAAGAACGCCTTCCCATTGTTGCACAACAAGAGCATCTACGAGCACCAGAGAGCGATGAAGGGCAACACAAAGCGTTCGCTCCAGATGACCCGAAGCGGCAGTCTCGGTATTCAGCATTATGGCACCATCTGCTGGAGCGGTGATGTGGTGGCTTCCTGGAACGAGATGAAGAATCAGATTCCATCGGGCTTGAACTTCTCGCTCTGCGGTATCCCATTCTGGAACACCGACCTTGGTGGTTTCTTCTACTGGGAGTTTGAACAGAATCCAAAGAACCCTGCCCTTCAGGAACTGCAGACCCGCTGGATGCAGTGGGGAACCTTCATGCCATTGATGCGCAACCACTGTTCTTCGCCGATGGTAAGCGAACTGTATGAATTCGGAAAGCAGGGCGACTGGGCTTATGATGCTATAATTAAGACCATCAAGCTGCGCTATCGCCTTTTGCCTTATATCTACAGTACGGCTGGCGACTGTGTACAGAATAGCGGAAGCATGATGCGTGCCCTGGTAATGGATTATGCCCACGACAAGAAGGCTTCCCGCCTGAACGATGAGTATCTCTTTGGCCGCAACATTCTGGTGAAGCCGGTAACCGATCCTTTATACACCTGGAAGGATAAGGAGAAGAAGGGTCATACCATCTATCCTGATGTAAGGAAGGCAGCTGCGCCTGTGAATGTTTACTTGCCAAAGGGTAATAAATGGTATGATTTCTGGAGCAATGCCCAGTATGAGGGTGGTCAGGATATCCAGCGCCTTTGTCCTATCGACATCATGCCTGTATTCATCAAGGCAGGTACCATCCTGCCATTCGGTCCTGAAGTGCAGTATAGTTCAGAGAAGCCTTGGGATGAGCTGGAAATCCGTGTCTATCCTGGTGCAGACGGTTCGTTTACGCTCTATGAGGACGAGGGTGACAACTACAACTATGAGAAGGGTAAATTCTCTGAAATCAAGTTTGTTTGGAATGAAGCAGACAGAACCCTGAACATCGCACCACACAAGGGCAGCTATAAGGGAATGCTCCAGCATCGCAGATTCCACATCGTACTGGTGGGTGCCAATAGTGGTGCGGGCGATCAGCCTATGCAGGCAAGCAAGAGTGTGGAATATGACGGAAAGGCTGTAAAGGTACAGATGTAATTTACATAATTTAAACTATTTGATACTTGTGATAAAATAGTATTCTGCTTTTTTGTTTACCTTTGCAGTGCAAATAACAATTTAATATACTAATAGCTTAATAGTAATTACAATGAACAAGAATGTTATATACGCAGCTTTGATGTTTGTGGTAACTACGTCCTCCGGCAATGCCTCAGCGCAGCAGTTGCCTTATCAGAATCCAGCCCTCTCGGCTCATGAAAGAGCGGTAGATTTATGTGGTCGTCTCACTTTGGAAGAGAAAGCTTCTCTGATGCTGGATGATTCGCCGGCTATCCCACGATTGGGAATCAAGAGATTCCAGTGGTGGAGCGAGGCACTGCATGGTGTGGCGAACATGGGAGATGTAACCGTCTTTCCGGAACCTATCGGAATGGCAGCTTCGTTTAACGACAGAATGGTGTATAGAGTCTTTGATGCAACATCTGATGAAATGCGTGCCAAATGGAATGAACTGCAGCAGAAGGGAGGAGATGTAACCCGTTTCCATGCTTTATCTGTCTGGACTCCAAACGTGAATATCTTCCGTGATCCTCGCTGGGGACGTGGACAGGAAACCTATGGTGAGGATCCTTATCTTACCAGTAGGATGGGATGTGCCGTGGTGCGCGGATTGCAGGGACCTGAAGATACTAAATACCGCAAACTCTGGGCTTGTGCCAAGCACTATGCGGTTCATAGCGGACCGGAATGGGCTCGCCATACAGACAATATTACCGATGTCACGCCGCGTGACCTTTGGGAAACTTATATGCCTGCCTTCAAATCGCTGGTGCAGGATGCCAAGGTGCGCGAGGTGATGTGTGCCTATCAGCGTTGGGATGATGAACCATGCTGCGGCAACACCCGCCTTTTGCAGCAGATTCTCAGGGATGAGTGGGGATTCAAGTACCTGGTAGTTTCCGACTGTGGCGCTGTTACTGATTTCTGGGAGAATCATAAGGTTTCGAGCAATGCCAGAAATGCAGCAGCTAAGGGCGTGCTGGCTGGCACGGATGTGGAGTGTGGATATAATTATGTATATAAGTCGGTGCCTGAGGCAGTGAAGTATGGTGCCTTGACAGAAGAAGAAGTTGACAAGCATGTGATACGTCTGCTCGAAGGTCGTTTCGATTTGGGCGAGATGGATGACAACAAGATCGTATCATGGTCGAAGATTCCTGTATCTGTGCTTTGCAGCAAGGCGCATCGCCAGCTCTCGCTCGATATGGCTCTGCAGACCATGACGCTGCTCCAAAACAAGAATGAGGTTTTGCCTCTCAATAAAAAAGTAAAGAAGATTGCTTTCATCGGACCGAATGTGGATAACGAACCGATGATGTGGGGAAACTATAATGGTACTCCACGACAGACAATTACCATCCTGGATGGTATCAGGAGTCGTTTGAAGAAAAACCAGGTTGTCACCTTTAATGGATGCGACTTGGTGAACGACCAAGTTTTGAATTCTTACTTCGACCAGTGTAGCATGGATGGCAAGATGGGCTTTAAGGGCACTTTCTGGAACAATCGCAAGATGGAAGGCAAGCCTGTTGTCATCACCCAGGAGAAGAATCCTGTGCAGGTAACGACCTATGGTCAGCACTCCTTCGCTCCTAATGTGAAGCTGGTGGGCTTTTCTGCAAAATATGAAACCGTGTTCCGTCCTAAGCAGACAGACAAGGTGTTGCTCGACGTGGCTGGTTGCGGTCACTACGAGGTTTATCTGAATGGTGAGAAGAAGGCAGAGCATTCTATCTGGCGTACTACCGAGAGTCGTATCGAGTTCCAAGCCGAGAAGGGCAAGGAGTATAAGATAGAGATCCGCTATCACGAAATGCCAACCTATAATGCGGACATGAAGTTCAATATCGGTCATGAGAATCCTATCGACTATCAGGCTTCGCTCAAGCAGTTGAAGGATTGCGAGACAGTAGTCTTCGTAGGTGGTATCTCTCCACAGTTGGAAGGTGAGGAAATGCCTATCGAGATTTCTGGCTTCAAGGGTGGTGACCGCACCAACATCGAATTGCCTAAGGTTCAGCGCAATTTCCTGAAGGCTTTGAAGGAGGCGGGCAAGAAGGTTGTCTTTGTCAACTGTTCGGGTTCTGCCATTGCCTTGACTCCAGAGACAGAGAGTTGCGATGCCATTCTCCAGGCCTGGTATCCTGGTCAGGAAGGTGGTGAGGCTGTGGCTCGTGTACTCTTCGGAGAGTATAATCCTGCTGGCAAGTTGCCTATTACGTTCTATAAGAATTCAGAGCAGTTGCCTGATTTCAAGGACTACAGTATGAAGGGCAGAACCTATCGTTATATGAACGATGCGCTCTTCCCATTCGGATATGGTTTAAGCTACACTTCTTTCCGTATAGGTGATGCTACACTTTCCAACTCTATCTTGAAGAAGGGTGAAAAGATTACGCTGAAGGTACCGGTAAGTAATGTTGGAAAGAAGGATGGAACCGAGATTGTGCAGGTGTATGTGAAGGATCCTGCCGATACCGAAGGACCATTGAAGAGCTTGAAGGCTTTCGAGAGAGTGGAGGTGAAGGCAGGAAAGACTGCTGAGGCTGTCATCACGCTGGATAGCAGAAACTTCGAACTCTTCGATGCTGCCACCAATACCGTGCGTGCCAAGGCAGGTAACTATGAGGTATATTATGGCAATAGCTCGGCAGATAAGGACTTGAAGAAGATAATGGTAAATTATGAATATTAAGAAAAATCTGACTAAGAAGGCAGGCTTGAAAGTATTGTAAATTGAAAGAACTTTAAGTATCATGTTGTTTCTTTGTGCCTTGGCCATTTCAGTCAAGGCACAAAGCAGTACATCATTTTGATGGAAATATCGAAACAAATGGATATCTTAAAGAGTGTTCAATTAAGGCTAGAAAAGAAACTGTTAAAAATTTTGCTAAATGAAAAGAATTTTGGCGTTGTTTGTGTTTTTTGGGTATTTTTTGCTCACATATAGTTTAGAATACCATGAGCAAGTTTATTATGTTGCTCATGGAACGTTAGATCGTGATACGATAAGATGTGTGTCTTTTGATGTCGTGAATAGTAACATGGAACCAATTGTAATTCTTTTTACAGAGGATGATTTGGAAAAAATGAATTTTGAAGAAGTGTTATATAGAAAGTGCTATCGTCGTTATGGCGATTTTTCGTTATCTTGTTGGGCATATGATAATGTGATAAATTGTGGAGAGCCATATTCTTTTATCTTTCCTCAGACATTTATAAAAATTGTATATCCTATGAAAAGGTTTAAGTTTACTATAATCTCTTCGAATATCCCTTTTGAAAAGATAAAAAGTTATGTTTCACGGCATATGATAGTTTGTAAAGAATCAGATATTAATAAATATATTTCAAGTTTTATAACTAGTGTCGAAGAGAATAAGGTTACTTGCATGTATGATTCTTTAGTAGTAGAATGGGAGTGCATGCGAGTTTTGGAAGAATAAAAATTAAGTCTTAAATGGCAATATGAAATTGTTTGCAATAGTTGGATAATAATATCGTACGTTATGGAAAAAGAAGTTTTAGTTTTGATGTTATTGTCTGTTTTTAGCTTGATGTCAGTGGCTCTGAGTCCTACCAAGAATTATATTCTTGAGAGGCAGATGCTTGATGCCTGTGGAATCCAAGCCATAGCTAACATCAGCCGCATGCAATGGCAATCAAGCAAAGACCATGTGCTCCGTGGTTACGACTTTGCCTATGATGGCTTGAACCGTTTGGAGGAATCCACCTATGCGGAGGGTGCGGATATGAGCCAGAACAAGAGTTCTTTCGACAATAATCAGAATCCTACCTTCCATTATTACGAGAAAGACCATCTTGGAAGTATAAGGATGGTGGTGAATGAGAATGGCACGATAGAGCAAGTGAATCATTACTATCCTTTCGGTGGAGTATATGGCGACTTGTCATACAATTCTGAAACCCAAAGAAATAAGTACATAGGTAAAGAGTTCGACCACATGCATGGATTGGACTGGTATGACCATGGGGCAAGAATGTATGATGCTGCCAAGGTGAGCTGGGATAGAGTGGATAGACTTGGTGAAAAGTATACTCAACTTAGTCCGTATCTATATTGTGGAAATAATTCTCTCGTAAATGTTGATGCAGATGGCAAAAGAGTAAAAACTATTTATTTCAAAGATAAAGAGGATCCTCAATGGTATAGAAGTTCAAAGTCTTTTTATTTGGCGATGATGCAGTTTGCGCAAACTGATTTTGGAAAACAAATATTGTCAGATTTTACTCCAAAAGGTTCATATTTCTTTGGGGTGAAAGGTAATGGAAAATATTCAAAATATGATTTAGAACTGCAAGAAATTGACATTACTGAACCTCAAAAGAAAACTGCATATTGGAGAGACATAAATGCTCAAACACAATTGTTAGAAACTGATCAGGGAAAGCCAAGATTTGTTGTTATCTTTGATGTTGATCGCCCTACAAATGAATTGACAAAAACAATAGCTCACGAATTGGCTGGTCATCTTTATAATTATGAAAGTGTTTTGAAACTTTATGAAGATACAAAAGTTTTTCAAAAAGCTAATTTTGAATTTTTCAAAAAAAGCAGTAAACAAGAACATTTAGAGATGGAAAATAAGAAATACGAAAAAGTTAATCTCTATCAACAAGTTATGAATCAGATAGAACAATTTTTTAAGCATAAATGACATGAAACATATTATTTTTTATATTGTTGTAAGTATTTTGTTTGTAAGTGTATTCTCTTGTAAGCAGAGAAAAAATATGCAGTACTTACCATTTTTCTATATGAAGAATTATGAAGTGATGCATTCTAAAAAGTATATATCAATTCGAGAAAATGAATATAGTGACATTGATGATACTGGTTTTGTTTGGAATTTATACAACAAAAATGGAGAGTATTATCTTAAAGAATATGGTAAGTCTATGATTTTTATGACAACCAAAAGAGAAATTGATACAACATTTCTAATTGGTGGTCGTCAAAAACGAGTTGTATCAGCTAAACTTAATGATTCTCTATTTGTATCAGCTCTACATAATATTGCCATTTATGAAACAGTAGACTTAGAATTAGTTTACGATATCAAATATAATATCAAGCAAATTCGTTGCCAAACTTTGTGGGTGGATTATCTTCAAAAAGGAAGTAAACGGATAAATTATAAACCTTTGTATCTTCAAAAACCATATAAAAGGAATAATGTATCTTGTAAAGAATAGTCTTTAGATAGTTTTTTAGCAAATAAATTTAAGGTGTTATGAAGACAATATTATTTCTAAGTTTAGTGTTTGGGTGTAATTTGATTGCAAATGCCCATCAAACAGTAAAGTCAAGTGATATAGATAACTTGCACTTTGGCGATAGTATCCATTATGACTTGGTGGATGCGAGTAAAATTAGTGCAATTAATCTTACTGGCTCACTTTGGGATTTTTCCAATATCAAGTATCTTGGTCAAGAGAAAGAGGTTTGTTTTATCGGTGATATGGAAGGGCATGTCAAGTTGATAGGGCAAGATGAAATCTTGGATTTCTGTCAATCAAATGACTATTTACGCTTATCTCAGATACAGACTCCCTTAGTGAAAGTAAGAAAACTCCTTGGGTATAGATAAGCTATTGCCAGATTTTAATCATCTGACTCCAGAGGCGGCTTCATTAGGTAAATATGGAACAATTGCAATGTCAGAATATACAGGTACACCGAACATTAGAATACCATTGCTCGAGGTGAAGTCTGGTGATGTATCATATCCGATAGAACTATATTATGATGCCTCTGGAATAAAAGTGGAGCAAAATGCAACTTTTGTAGGCTTGGGGTGGATCTTAAGTTATGGTGGCAGCATTAATCATGTAGTTCGTGGACACGATGATTTTTTGCAAGCGCCATATTGAATATAAGGGAAAGGATGGTGTGCCTGTAACATTGCTTTGGTCTTATAATTATCAATGTCCTGTAATGAAAATAGTGGGAGCAACTTATAATGAAATGAAAAGCCTCTCAAGCTATGTTGCATTATTAGGAGGGCGTAATTACTTGCCTAAAAGTATACTGCAATCAATTTATGATATAGTGCGAAATAGGGCATGTCAAACGACTGCTTATGTGTATGGTGATCGTCTAAACTTATCGTCTGTTATTGAGCCAAATGGATATGAAACGAGATATTCTTATGACTCGGAAGGCAGATTAGAAAGTGTTGAAGACTATTTGGGTGTGTTACATGAATATTCATATAATTTCAAACGAAAATGAAAATTGAAAGAACTTTAAGTATCATGTTGTTTTTTTGTGCCTTGGACATTTCAGTCAAGGCTCAAAGTCCTACTCAAAACTATGTGCTGAGTAAGGACGTGCTTGATGTCGATGGAACTCACGCCATAACGACTGTTACGTATTATGATGGCTTGAACCGTTTGGAGGAATCCACCTATGCGGAGGGTGAGGATATGAGCCAGAACAAGAATCGTTACTCAGAGAATGTTCTGTCTTATTCCGCCAACGGCAGTATTGAGCGTTTGCAGCGATATGGCAAGAAGAACAATGGGACGTTTGGTCTCATAGACGACTTGACGTACTCCTATAATGGCAACCAGATAAAGGCAATCAGCGATAAGGCTGGTAGCTTACTCTATAATGGTTCCTTTGATTTCAAGGATGGAGCAAATGCGGACGTGGAGTATTTCTATGATGCCAATGGCGCATTGGTCAAGGATTTGAACAAGGGCATCAGTAATATAGAGTATGATATTCTTGGTAACTTGAAGTGCATCACTTTCTCTAATGGCTTCAAGACGAAATATATCTATGATGCAGCAGGAAACAAGCTAAGATCCACCCATGAATCAGCTGTAACGAATACGATAGATTATATTGGCAACTTCGTGCTCGAGGATGGAACGCTATCTAAGTATCTCTTTGATGGTGGTTCAAATCAAAACTCAGAAAAGCCCGGGGGCTAAGGGATTCGATTATGATACGTGGTGGCAAATTATTTATAAATTCTTTCAACAAATGATAAATAAGAAGTAGCATATGAAAAAGTGGACATTTAGTATAATCTTGATAGTTTTTGCTTTTTTCTTAGGACAGAAGGCAAACGAAAAAACAGGAGTTCTTAATGAAAGTATATTTGCAAATGTAGTAGTTAATCCCAAGAGTGATACATTATTGCAAATCGAAACGAGTTTTTTGAATTCTGGTTGTTATAAGGAATTTGCAGATTTAATAAATTATTATTATTGGACAAGTTATCCTACAGATAGCGAATGTTTATTGTGCGCTATTATTGCTGTTAATTTGTATCATACTGCTTCTGCAGGAAAGAGCGTCTTTAGAAGATTAGCTTGGAATGATATTTATGATTTTAATAATGATTTTGGGAAACTTGACGCTTATTGTCTTATGCATGAAATAGGTGAGGATTACCTTAAAAGAAGTGCAAGTGCTAATGATTATAATGCGATGCAGTCTATTTGGAATGAAAAATCTTGCAGAAGAGATTTTTATGATTCTACGATGGACAGTTTGTCTCGGAAATATGATATTGGTTATTTGTCTCGTATGAGCGATACAATGTATAAAAGGAATATGCAGTTGCATGAAATCATACATAAATCATCTAAATGATAAACAATATGAAAAGACGTTATTTGAAATTTATAATAGTATTGTCGTTTTTGATTGGTTTCTTATCCAATATTGACAATTTAAAGAGAAAGACGATAGAGGTCTATTATATAGATAAATTTATGGAGAAAGAAAAAATAGCTGTAGTTGAAAAGGGTGATACGTCAGCTTATAAAACACTTAAGGCTTCGATGGAGGCGGATGGGAGAATACCTCGTTCAAGTACGTTTTATTATTCTATGATTATGGCAATATATTTTGATTATTCTCCTGCTAATTATGATGCTTATAAAACAATACAAGATGTATATCCTCACAGAGAAACAATGGATGCGGATACGAAAAAGTTGTGCGCATTTTTCTTAAAGCGAGGTGCAGATAGAGATGATAATCGTTGCTTGGAGATAATAAAAAAACAAAATATTCCTTATCGGAAAATCTATGTGCAGAAATCTAATGTGAGCAATGAATAAAGTGTGCTTTCATTTTAATAGTATAATATAAAAACAAAATAGAGACAATGAAATTAAGTGCCGGAAATGTAACAAGAAAGGTGGCGTCATATAGTTATGATGACATCGGAAGACTGGTCTCCTTGAAGCGAAGCGGCAATGTGGGTGTCGTAAACTATGCCTACAATATCCGCAATTGGCTGAAAGAGATGAAATCTGATAGATTCTCTCAGAATCTATGGTACGAAACCACAGGAGCATACCCATGCTTCAATGGAAACATCAGTCGTTTGCAATGGCAATCAGGCAAGGACCATGTGCTCCGTGGTTACGACTTTGCCTATGATGGCTTGAACCGCTTGGAGGAATCCACCTATGCGGAGGGTGAGGATATGAACCAGAACAAGAATCGTTATTCAGAGAATGTTCTGTCTTATTCCGCCAACGGCAGTATTGAGCGATTGCAGCGATATGGCAAGAAGAACAATGGGGCATTTGGTCTCATTGACGACTTAACGTACTCATACAACGGCAACCAAATAAAGGCAATCAGCGATAAGGCTGGTAGCTTACTCTATAATGGTTCCTTTGATTTCAAGGATGGAGCAAATGCGGACGTGGAGTATTTCTATGATGCCAATGGCGCATTGGTCAAGGATTTGAACAAGGGCATCAGTAATATAGAGTATGATGTACTTGGCAACTTGTACGGACATGCCTATTTTTATGAATTAAAGCAGAAAAATCCATCAATAGAACCTAGTCATACTTTTGGAGTCGTAGGATATGTTAAAGAGTTTGATCCTTATTTCAATCAAGTTGTTTCTTATCCGGTTTTTGGTAAGAATAATACAGAATTAGAAGAGCAGATAAATATTGTTGAACAACAAGCTATAGATAATTATGAAAAGAATAATCGTTAATGGTTGGCTAATGATTAGTATGGGGGTGTTTTATTCTTGTGCTAGTCATAAATACACAAAAGAAACGTTGAATTTGCATGCTGTTCAAGTCGATTTGTCTATGGCACAGGGAGTAAAACGCCAGATAGAATATTATGAGGAAGGAGTTGTTTATGCTTTTTCATTTAGAAGTGGCGGTGTCTTATTGATATTGCAAGGTCCTTTAATGAAAACTCCTATAGATGATTTTAAGCCTTCAACATCGTTGAAGGATAAGCATCTTATAGAAAAAGGTATGGACAAGAAAGGTCTTAAATGGAGGCGTGATACATATTCTAGTTTCAGAGTTTGTTATTTTAATGTAATTCCAACAGAGGAAAGAAAATTTGATAGAATCTTAAATGGAATCAAATTTAAGGCTACGATGTGTGAATGGTAATTTGCATAGACTTTACTGAGCCCACTTTAAAAAGGGGCATATTTTGAATCCAGCATGACCAGTGTGGTCATTCTGAGTGAAACATAGCAATCGGCTCCGCTGGTGAATATCTGTCGAGAAATCGCTTTGAAAGAGCCGAAAGCTTCTCTGATAGGCCCGAAAAGGGCAAATATCGATCTTTGAAATGTTGAAATCTGGAATAT